>JAUVVE010000098.1 GCA_030604795.1 Dehalococcoidia bacterium
CCCAATCCCATTGATGCTTCCTCCGGGATACCTTCCAAATCCTGCTTTGAGTATCCCACAGCCTCAGCTAGGGCTGAGGGCGACACGCCACATTCACAACCCGAGCAGCAGCTCTGCTGGCTGCGCTCGGCTATTTGTGAGTATCTGTCTTTCACAACGTCCTTGATTCTCTCGTCTTTCATAACACACTCCTTTCAATTAGTATGATAAAGCCTTCTATGAGGGAGGCCTTCCGCTATATGGGCAGCAGCAACCATAGGCCTACACCGATCATCACGACACCACTCACCATTCGGATTGGCCCTGCAATCTTGGTGGCAAGGCCAGATAATTTGCCCAAGCCCACGCCCAGCATAGCTGCCACCATGGGCAGACTGTACCCAACGGCGAACATGGCAAGGATGAGGGCGCCCCACACGCCCTCTCCCCGCAAGGCAGCCAATCCTAGCACTATTGGAAGCATCACTGGGCCGCAACAGGCTATCGCGCACGTTGTGTTTGCCCCACCCGCGGCAAGACCGAAAACTGTGGCGCCCAACACTCCCCGGGGGAGTTTTCCTGTGGCGGGAGCAAATGTGGGAAGCCGGAACGGCAGCAGGTCGAGTGCTAAGAGTCCGAACACAATAGCCATAAATCCAATTAACATCTTGCCGTATATCCCCAGGCTTGCCCCTACCGCCTGTCCGAAATACCCGACCAGCGCGCCGGCGGCGGCCAGAGAAAGAATCGACGCCAACATGAAGCAAGCGCCCGCCATCAGGACGTCGCGACGGTGGATATCTCTGCGGGTTCCGGCGTATCCGCCGACGACAGCTAGCACGGGGAGGCAGCAACCGGCGGCACCTACAGATGTAATCAACCCGAGGAGGAATCCGGCCGGCAGGACCAGGATGCCGAATTCCGAGGCATTAAGAACTTGCGCGATCCACTCTTCCACAGTCGGCTCCGTTCAGGGACAGCAGCTACTGGAGCTACTTGGGCTAATGGGGCAACAGGTGGAGGACGCCCCGCAAGCTCCCAGATAGGCCTGCAGAAGTCTGGTTTCAGTGATTTCGCCGGCAACGGGATATATAGTACCGTTGTCATTCCATGTGAGGACTGCCGGCAGTCCTAAAATGCCCAAACGGTCGACCACATAGGTGAAGTCAGGACTGTCTGGGCTCAGGGTGAAGACGCCCACATGTACGTCTTGGGCTTCGATCAGGCTCGTCGCCTTAGCAATCAAGCGCGCGACTTGTGTAGTTGAAGCTTCATCCTTCCCGGGGAGAATCACGAAAGCGAAGTCATGGTCGGGGAAGATGCCGTCCAGGTTGTACAGGGATGTCAGTTCTCTATCGACAAGGGCGGTAAGCGCGCCGCCGGGTACGTTCTCTATGGTGGGCACTGCCGGACCAGTGTCGTGCGTCAGGACGGAATAAGCCACCATTGCCACTACCAGCACCATCACGACGACAAAGACGGGCGTCTTCCACCGTGGCCTTCTGTCTGAAGGCTCCTGCGGTGCGTCGCATGAAGAGGACGGACAACAGTCCCCTTCGGCGCAACAACCTGCTCGCTGAATCTCGTCTTCGCTCTGGTGGTTCATTTCTATTCTCCTTTCTGCAGTTGGTGGATAGGGTTGGAACAGCCGTGGTCAGGGAAGTCAGACGGGGGTCGGCTGAGCAAAGAATGCTGCTAAGGCATTCACTGTCTCGGGATCAACCCAACACTCGATTCTCTGTCCGCGCCTTTCCATTCTGATGAGACCTGCCTGGTGAAGTTCCTTGATGTGGTGGGAAACGGTCGAAGCCGCAATCCCTAGGTCTCTGCCAAGTTCTCCTACACATTCGCATGGCTCGGCGTCAGTGCTGCAGGACCCTCCGGGCGTGCAGCAGGAAGTGAGGCGCAGGAAGATGCTCAGGCGGTGCGGATTTGATAACGCCTTGAACATCTCCGCGAATCGATCAGCGCCGTCGGTTCGATAATTCGACATATATGAAACTATAGCTCGGCCAGATCCTCTTGTCAAGCCTCGTTTCTCCTATTGCGTCGTGAAAGCAGCTGGACACGCTTCTTCGTCATTGCTAGGACTGACTGGTACAGGCTACTCCCCAGTGATGATCGATCTGATGACGCTTTCTATTTCTTGTGAGTTTCCAAAACGTTCCTCCCTTACTTCCCTGATAACGCCTTCGGCATCGACAAAGAAAGTCGTGGGGAACACAGGAGGTTGGTACAGCTCGTCGACCATTCCCTCCGAGTCGAGCAGTACGGGGAAAGTCAATCCGTGGCTTTCAGCAAAATCGCGAACAGTGTCGGCGCTCTCTCTAACGCTGATAGCAAGCACCACCAATTCATCATCTGGCCACTCCTCAAAAGCCGCCTGTATGTGAGGCATCTCACGTCTGCAAGCCCAGCACTTACTTCGCCAGAAGTGGACCATTACTATCTTGCCTCGAAACTCGCTCAAGGTTACCCATTCGCCGTCAACAGTCTGCAGCGTGAAGTCAGGGGCACGCATGCCTGGTTCGGGACGACCTGGTGGCAGGGTGGCCAGGGTGGTAAAGGTGCCTGCGTCATAGTCGGAACTATTCCCGAAAGCATCGTGCGATGCCACGCTGATTCCATATGCCGTAGCAGGTTCTAGGTCGCCTATGGTTACGGAGTGATTGAGGACCAGGGAATCTTCTGGCTCTAGCTGAGTCCCGCTCTGATAGCCGTCAAGTTGCCGATAATCGACCCGGCCAGTAGCGGGCTCGTGCGTCGCCCAGCTAACTGTGATAGCTGACTCCGTTGCGGAGACTGACACATCTGAGATGATCGGTGGCAACTCCTCGATCGGTTGATGATGTTCTATCGCATTGATCATGTTTTCTATCTGGCGCTGGCCCCCAAAAGTTCCAGACTTCACTTTCTCGATGATTCCGTGGGTATTGATGAATATTGTGGCCGGTAGAGTCTGGGGCAGGTTGTACTTTTCGGGGGTCATCATGTCAGGGTCAAGGAGCACGGGTAGAGTGAGTCCGCGGTTGGCGACAAAGGTTCGGACCCGTGCAGCGCTCTGTCCTATGTTGATGGCAAGTATGACCAAGTCCTCATCGGACCTGTCATCAAACACCGCCTGGAGGTGAGGCATATCGTCTGCGCAAGGGTCACACCAGGTCGCCCAGAAGTTGGCCACTACCATCTTACCCCGAAAACCAGCCAACTTCACGGTGTCTCCGTCGAGGTTCTCCAAGGTGAAGTCGGGAGCTAGATTGCCAACCTCGGTGCCTACTTCAGGGCTTGTATCTAGAGCGACTATCCCCCATACAGCCAAGCCAAGGAGACAGATGCTGATGACAGCCGTCGTAATGAGATGTTGCTTGGCAATCTTGCCCACCGTTCTAACGCGCGTCGCCACTCTAGACATCTTCTGCTCTTGCCTGCGGCGACCACCGGGCGCCCCCTTGGAGTGTTGCTTGTCAATTCTTCTTGTCATGCCTTCTCTCCTGTTCTTGCTGAACCTGAGCCTTCATTGAATCGATCCAGGCCACACCATCATCACTCACCTTGACCCAAGGTGAGACGGGTACTAGGTATCTTTTCGCCTGAGGTCCTAGGCACTTGACAATCTCGCTGTCCTATTGTATACTTTGTTGAGTATATTTGTCAACAAAAGGGAGTAAGTGAGATGAAGCTTTCAACTAGGGGGCGGTACGGAACCAGGTTGTTGCTGGAGCTAGCCCTTCATTCTGGGGACGGGCCGGTTCAGTTGAAGGAGATTGCCCAGAGACAAGACATTTCACTCGGGTATCTGGAGCATCTAGTCACCCCTCTCATAGCAGCGGGAATGGTAAGGAGCACGAGGGGTGCTCATGGTGGCGTCTGGTTAGCCAAATCTCCCTGGGAGATAAAGCTCAGTGAAGTGGTTGGGCTGCTTGAGGGTTCGACCGCTCCAGTAGATTGTCTTAATGACCCGGAGGCCTGCCCGCGCTCGGACTTCTGCGCCACCCGGGATGTCTGGGCTGAAGTGAAAGAGGCGATGGACGGAGTCCTGGAGTCTACAACGCTGCAGGATCTGGTTGAGCGTCAGAAGAGCAAACAGAAGCCTACAGAGGCTATGTACCACATATAAGCTTGCCTGGTTGATAGGTCAAGTAAGGGAAACAAAGATAAGGAGGTCAACATGGCGGAGACAACTCAAAAGGCGGAGAAGCTTCGGTACAAGACCATAGAGATACCGAAGTTGACTAGAGGCATAGCCAAGGACTCTACCGAGTTAATCGGGAATACACCTCTGGTCAGATTGAACCGCGTAACTGGGGGGGCAAAGGCAGAGGTGGTGGCGAAGCTTGAATTCTTTAATCCTTTGGGCAGCGTCAAGGACAGGATAGGGGTGTCAATGATTGTGGATGCCGAGGAGAGGGGGCTCATCAAGA
>JAUVVE010000046.1 GCA_030604795.1 Dehalococcoidia bacterium
GTAGGCCTATGACCTCATAATCCATTTTGAATGCTGCTTTTGCAGCGGCTCTGATTGCAGCATTAAGCCCTGGGCAATCTCCACCTCCAGTCAGAATACCAATTCGTTTCTTTCTTTCCATTCTTAATCGCCTTTCATCATTTAGCTAATCTTGAGCTTAAACGATTGTCCTATGCAAAGGGATGTTAGCTTCTTAGTGAACACAACAGTCACTCGTAGAAATTCCTCATCATGACGATGTCATTATAACCTATTTTTGACTTCGGTGCCTTAATTTGTACTTGTTCACATGATTAGTGACACGTTACCTCCCTTCTTTTTTGCTGATATTGTCATTAGTAGCAGCCTGTGCCGGGCCAGCGGAAGGACCAGCTCCGCAAGCACCTATGGAACCTCAGAAGTGGAACTGCCTAACATTTGAAGCAAGTATTGAGACTGATGTTGAACAGATATGGGTAAAGGCAATGGATCGTATTAAGGAACGCACCAACGGTCTTCTGGACATAAGGTACCTTTCTCAAGGGGCACTGCCGATTAAGGCTGAGGACTGGCTCCGTGCTATCAGCGGCGGTGAACTCGAATTCCCCATATAATGGCAATGGCAAGGAAAGCAACTATGCCGACGGCAACTAGGACAATTAGCCACGGGTCTATTTGAAACCAACTTGGGTCTACTTTAAACAATGTACAGCCTCCAGACGGCAGGATTTGGGATAAGTAGACACCGAGCTAAAAACAGTGGTACGCTCGGAAGTAGTAATAAATTCCCTAGGTAATCTTCTCATCACTGACAACCTTCCCATCTCGAAGGCGAATGATGCGCTGGGTTTTACTGGCAATATCCATTTCGTGCGTAACTACCACCATGGTAATACCACCGCTGCTAAGTTGTTGAAGGATAGAAAGAATGCCGGCAGTGGAGCTGCTGTCCAAGTTGCCCGTAGGTTCATCGGCTAAGATGATAGCTGGATTGTTCACCAGCGCCCGGGCAATGGCGACACGCTGTTGCTCACCGCCTGAGAGTTCAGTGGGTTTATGGCTAGCCCTGCTGGCTAAGCCCACCCGCTCCAATGCCTCTATTGCTCGTTTGCGCCTGCGATGGCTACCACTGTAGATAAGAGGCATCTCCACATTGGGCAAAGCGCTAATGCGGGATAGCAGGTAATATTCTTGAAAGACGAAGCCGAATTTCTTGTTTCTCATCTCGGCTAGCTGATTATCATTAAGCAGACTAACGTCTGCCCCCTCAAAGGTGTACTTGCCTGAGGTAGCTTTGTCCAAGCATCCAATGATATGTAGCAAGGTAGATTTGCCAGAGCCTGAAGCCCCGGTGATAGCGGTCATCTCGCCTTTTTCGATGGAGAGAGATACCCCGTTAAGCGCGCAAACATCCACTTTCCTCATTCGGTAGACCTTGGTAATGTTCTCCAGTTCGACCATGTCTGCCACCCACAATAGTCACACAGTTTTTCCAAAGAAACCAAAAAAATCATATAATGGCCATAGATTGTTGTCAAGTTGTCGCGGGGCAATATAGCGCCCTTGGGCCTATTCCTCCACCGGAACGGGCACGCTGGACACTACCTCGCCGACTATGGTTTCCAAAGACCGTCCCCTGAGGTGAGCCTCTGTCTTGGAAATCAGCCGATGAGCCAGTGCAGGGACGGCTAGATACTTGACATCATCCGGTATCACATAGCTTCGCTTGCGCATCGCCGCCAAAGCTTGCGCCGCCAAATGAAGACCCAGTGAGGCCCGTGGGCTTGCACCTAATTTGATTCCCTCGTGACCCCGCGTAGCCCTGGTGATAGCCGTAACGTATTTACGAACCGAATCTTCGACATACACCTGGCGGCAAAGCTTCTGAAGTTCCAGCAGCTCTGTCGCCTCCAGAACGCTGGTGAGGCTGTCCATCGGATTTTCCTGCTCGAATCTTGACAGTATGGTTCCCTCCTCATCTTCAGAAGGGTAACCAAGGCTGACTCTGAGGAGAAAGCGGTCAAGCTGTGCCTCAGGCAGGGGAAACGTGCCTTCAAGCTCGATGGGATTCTGGGTAGCTATAACCAGAAACGGGCGTGGCAGAGGTATTGTCTCCAGATCGACGGTGACCTGCCGTTCTTGCATTGCCTCCAGCAGGCAGGATTGCGTGCGCGGAGTAGCCCGGTTTATTTCGTCCACAAGCACTATGTTGGTCATAACCGGCCCCGGCCGGAATTCAAACTCTGAGGTCTTTTGGTTGAAGTAGTGTATGCCGGTAACGTCTGAGGGAAGCAGGTCCGGGGTTGACTGGATCCTCTTGAAACTGCAGCCCAGCGACTTCGCTGTTGTCTTGGCCAGCATCGTTTTACCGATGCCGGGCACGTCCTCAATCAGTACATGTCCCTCGCAGAGCAGAGCGACCATGACAAGTTCAATGGTGCTTTTCTTACCGACAATGACCTTGCTGACGTTATTCACAAACCTATCGGCAGCTTCCTGTACCTGCAATACTCCTTGGTTAACTTCTTTAGCTACTTTATTCAATTTGCCTCCTTTTCTTGAAGATGTTCAGTTTTTACTTTCTTTAGGTGGCTCTGCTTCACTCTGTGCCAGCTGTGGATTAGTCGTTGCAACTCGTATTCGGTGGGAAGTGAAGCTCCGTAGCGCGTCCTGACATATTGTTGTGTAATGAAATCCAAATCTCCTTGTGCCTCCGGCAGTACGTCTGCAAGGGCGTAGTAGTATTCGTGCGGAGTTTGTGATATGTCTCTGGGATAGCCACTCGCCGCTGCCCAGCGAAGAAGCTGCCGATAAATCTGCCTAACAGAGGCTCTCCTTGGTAATAACGATTCTGACTTTGTTCTTCGTCCGAATGCCAGTCTTAATCCAAACAACTTGGAAAGAAGTCGCTTCAACAAAGCAAGCAAATCTGCTCGGAATGCGCCCGGCAGCGGTTCAAACTCTGCCCCGGCCATGCTGGCTAGCTTGCGGCGCAGCCAGCCAAATATCTGGGATGAAATTTGCCACAGAGCAACCAGAGCAAGGCCAAAGAACACGGCCCCCAGGGTAATTCTGAGACCGCTTCGCACTGCCTCGGGCATAGTCCACGGCTTGAACCCTCCATTAGGCTCTATTCCGGGCATGGGCATAGCTGGTGGTAATTCTACCGGCTCCGAAGCGGGGAGAAGACTGACCAAGAAGGCTATCATCGTCATGATTGCTGCCCATATCCACTTTATGCCTGACCAGACCAGTTGGAGCAGTTCTGGCGTTACCACCGAGCTGATGAGCAGGCCCAGGATAAGAATGAAGCTGATGCTGATCAGCAGGAGCCCAGACCAGTGCCCCTGATATAGGCCGGACAGCCAGCTTGTACCTTCCAGAGCATGAGCTACTGATATTCCTGCCAGGGCATAGAGGAAGAAGGTCAGGACTATCAAAACCGCGTTGCCGATGCTGACACTGAGTTGAGAACCGATGAGAAAAGTAATCACGAGTATAACCAGCCCGAACTGGAACTCGCTGACCAGTGCCGCAAAGTTAGCCTTGTGGGTAGCTAAACGCCGGCCCAGCCACCAGATGACGCCGGTGCTGAGGAGAATCAGGAGCTCCGGCTTGAAGGTGTAAATCAGTTCGGCTATTGACTGGGGTACAGCCAGAAGCCATTCCGGGTTTGACAGTGGTAAATCGGCGAACAGCTGTACCTTTACAATTAGCAACATGCCAGCCACCCACGCCAGCCAGCTGATACTCCGCAGGGCAAATCTGTGCCAGCGCAGTCGTTGAAGCAGAGCGTTGAAGACAAAAGCCAGCGGGTACAGAAGCAAAACTCCGATGGCGGAGAGACGCCCGCCGGCTGCCTGGTTGTTCAACAGGGATATCAAGGCGTACAGCCAGCAGCCTTCCATGCCTAGCGCAGCGATATATAAAATGCCTTGACGCCAGTCCAGCTTCATTTCGCTTCTCCAGCAACAACTTTCATAAAGTCCCCAGGTTCCCTGATGTGATGCCAGGATATACCACTCTCCACTTCGCTGCCATCCGCCGCGCCAACCTGGAGAACCAGGAGCTTGTGCCCGCTTTCCTTTAAGTCGACAAGTAAATCCGTTAGCGACGGCGAAGCTCTGCAGAGTATAAAGACGAGGGTTGTTCCCCAGGGCAGGCTCGCCCGTTCCGCCTGTAGAAACTCCTCAAAAGCACCGCTGGGCAGGGGCGTGACCTTGGCGAGAGCTTCCAGTATTTCTACCAGCTGACCGGCGGTGCTGCCCGGTGACAGTGTAACTGGCTGCCCCGAATCAGCCAGGCGTGAGTTGACGAAGAGGCCTGCGGCGCTGCGCCGCTCCGTGAGATAATTGGCGATGGAGGCGGCAGCACTGATGCCCAGCTCAAATTCCTCCTCACTGTGGACCTCGCTGTGTCTGGCATTGAAGCTGTCAACTGCCAGAAAGAGTGCCACCTTCAATGCAGTAGTCGGCTCAAAGACCTTCACCTGGAGATTCTGGTGGCGGGCGGTCGCCTTCCAATGAATGCGCCGCCGGCTGTCGTGAGGGCTGTAATCACGCACTCCGATGACGCGTGTCGGGTCCTCGAAGATACGCCGCTCGGCATTTGTCTCGCCTATCGGGTATAGCGAAGGTATCCCCAGATGAGCGATGGGGAAAACCTTGGGATATACAATCACGTGGTCCACCAGAGACATAGTCATCGAGCGGGGATAAAAACCAAAGATATCGCCGGAGGTTACCGTGATTGGCCCCAGCGGGTAGTAGCCACGCCGGTTGCAGTTTAGGCGCTGCTTCCAGCTTACGCCGGTATACCACAGAAGCGCTGCCCCTTTACTCAAGAAACCAAATCCCGGTTTATTACCTGACGCTAGAGGAATATCAGAAGAAAGCTTAAGAGGTATCTCATCATCCATTTGAATCCAGGGGAGCGGCAGGAGCTTGCGGTTGACCAGCCGTAGCCTTAACTCTATGTATTCACCTGGGAAAACACGCTGCTCACTGAGCAGGCGCTGGCAGCTAACACCTGCCAGTGAGAACCGGCTCCAT
This sequence comes from Dehalococcoidia bacterium, assembly GCA_030604795.1. Taxonomy (GTDB): domain Bacteria; phylum Chloroflexota; class Dehalococcoidia; order GIF9; family UBA5629; genus JAUVVE01. The sequence goes on from JAUVVE010000046.1 coordinate 5,031, forward strand.
AGCTTGGATAGTCCGGCAGCAGACAGAACCAAGCCAAGTAGAATAACAATCACTACCTAGCCATACCAGGCAGCCAGCAACAGACCCGCCAGTATGGTCAGCAGTCCAAACCTGCCCAGGAGGTAGCCTGTTGGCTGAGAGGAGAACCGCTTCTCCCCCTCGTCAATAGCTTTGGTTTCAGAGGAACTCATAATTACTTTTCACTTTTCCTGGTGTCCCCAACCAGACGGAGGTCCTTTTCCATTATTCCCACCGCATCGAGAATTGTCTCCATCGCCTCGCTGATGGTGTGGAGTTCTGGAAGCGTCATCTGATCGAGAAGGCTCCTCACCCGGGTCTGTCCCACTTCCCACAGGCATGTCATCAGCTCCTGTCCCTTCTCGGACAATTTGCAGACAACTGCCCGTCTGTCTTCAGGATCGCTATCTCTAACGAGTAGCCCATGTTGAACCATGCGGTCTATAATACCTGTTGTCGTGGTCATGCTTACACTTAGAGCAGAAGCGAGCACACTCATGCGAGTAGGACCATCGGTAAAAAGAAGGAGAAGAACCTTAAGCTGGGGCATGGTGAGGTCAATGCTCAGCCATTCCTTCGGCACAATAGGCCGCAGTGCCCGGTATACTTTCTCTTCAAGTTCAAGGACGCGTTCAATAAGCTGTGCCTTGTCTGATTTTGCTGTCATATGACCCTCCTTCAGATACGCTTAGTATTGTATTTGGTACACTGCTTGCTGTGCCAATCGCTCTCTTCGGCTGGTTCTCCACTGATCCAGAGGAACCAACAAAGCGGGAAGAACAGTGAAGGTGAGCACTATCAACAGTATAAAGATCACAACCGTTATAATAGCAAATCTCTCCAGCATTGGAAATCCGGACAGGATGAGGAGATTCAAAAATGAATAGGATAACGGGGGAATCTCACTCAAACAACCTAAATACAAAGGGGTGCTTGCTTCGGCAAGTGAATTCTGTATCTAGTTCTGACGTGCCTAGCTTTGGGGGCAGGCACTTTTCCACTGAGTTGCACCCGCCCAAAGTGTATTTATTTTAGCCTAAAAATCAATAGCTGTAAAGGAGAAGTCTCTTCCAATACAAGATGAGAAGTATCAAGCAGAATAGGAAGCACTGAGAAAACCTGATAGAAGCTATCGCAGGACTACATTTGTTGCTAGATAGTCTATACAGATGGCAATGCTGAGCACCGCTGTTGACACCAGAAGCTGAGTTAAGTATAATTTTGTTACATAGGGAGGTGTCTCTGGTCCTATGGGCTCGTAGCTCAGTGGCAGAGCGGTCGGCTCATAACCGATTGGTCGCAGGTTCGAACCCTGCCGAGCCCACTTCTTCTGTTAGTTAGCGTTTTCATTGATTTCCTACCCCCTTTTCTTAAGCAACTTGACGATATAGATTGCACTAGGTATAATGCCAAGTCTGCAAAGGCGCCAGAAGAGTAAAATATGACACATGGCTACACCGGTCGGATTTTAAGAGTTGACCTCGCCTCAGGGAGGGTGTTCA
>JAUVVE010000122.1 GCA_030604795.1 Dehalococcoidia bacterium
ACCTGTGGGTGCCCATACCTTTCTATCTGGTAGCTGTTGAAGACCCCTGTGCCTGGAGGAAGGCTGCAGGGTTTCTTGACACTCGCTTCGGTCTGGGCATAGATTTTGAAGACCTGGACGACAAGGTGGCAAGACAGAATCAAAAGATAGCTAAGCTGAGGAACCAGCTTCCGGAGATCGACGGTTATATCAATAGGTTGGAGAGCAGTCTTAGCCTGACCGGCGACGAGAGCGAGAAGCTGGTCGAAGAGGTGGAAGAGCTACTTAGAGAAAGATATTGAGATTGACTCAGGCAGCAGTCTTGGTGCAGTTGCCGAATGAGCCCTATCTCGCTTGGCACAAGACTGTGGCCAGAGCTCCTGGGCCGGCGTGGACACCCAGCGCTGGCCCCAATCTTGCTATTCGAGGTACTACGTTGGGAAAGAGGGAGAGGGCATACTCGGCTAGTGTTTGAGCTTCGTCTGGAGTAGTGCCGTAGGCTATAGCCAAGTCCTCAATACGCGGTGCTGCTCTCAGGAACTCGCGGAGCCTGTCTATTCCTTTGCGCCGGGTACGCGCCAGCCCGGCTGGGCGGACCTCGCCGTCCTGGAGAGTAATCAGCGGCTTCACATTGACCCGCGATTCTATTGCAAAGATGGTATTGCTCAGACGCCCGCCTTTGACTGCGTACCTCAAAGTGTCCAGAAGCGCCAGAGCACGGAGTCGGCTAATAGTTGCGTGGACTTCGGTTACCACCTGCTGCAGGTTGCATCCAGCTTCAGCGGCCTTGACTGCGGCCATAGCAACAAGACCTTGCCATACCGTCACACCGCGAGAATCGACAACTTCAATCCGACATCCCTTCTTTTCCGCAATCTCTTTACCCACCAGCGCTGCCTCGTAGACAGCACTGTGCTTCTTGGTGACATGGACGGAGACAATCTCGTCAGCTTCTCGAGCCGCCTCTTCATATGCCTTGGCGAAGTCTCCTGGCGATGGCGCCGCAGTGGAAGGGTGAACCGTGCTTGTTAGCAGCTTAGCATAGAACTCATCGCCATCTATGTCGACCCCATCGCGATAGACTTCTTCACCGAAATGAACATACGCTGGTATCACGGTGATACCCAACCTTTTGGCTTCCTGCTGTGTGATGTCCGAGCAGCTGTCGGTAATGACCTTGGTTGTCATAAAGTGGCCTCGCTTGCGAATCATGCCTGGTACAGGCCTGAGGTTTAGAGTATACTGTCTAACCCACGTTGTGTAAAGCAACCGGGTCATGCAGTTGAGGCAAACCGCGAGCCTTCGTGGTTTCCGACGTCGCTTGCACTAGGGCGTCTGGGCGGGTTAAAATGGGTTGGATTCTCGGTCAAGGCTTGGGTGGACTGGTAACAACGCTTGAGAATTGGCTAGTATAATCGATGGCCAGCGGTAATATGCAGCAAATCTTCCTATGCCCCACGTGCGGGGCTCAAAACGCTGTCGGTCAGCAAGCCTGTCAAGTTTGTGGTCAGCAGTTCCAGTACAACTGCCCTTACTGTGGTTTCGTCGTTGATCCTACACTGATAAACTGCCCAAGCTGCCGCGGGGCGCTGGAATGGCCAAGGCCGCAGAGGGTGAAGGCTTTCCCCAAGCAGAGGGGAACGTATGAGGAAGAGGGGGAAATGGAAGGAGAGGAGGAGGCGAAACCGAAGAAGAAGAAGTCAGACCCATGGCTTACAGGCTGCCTCGGCTTAGTCATCATTGCCTTTCTTGTCTTCGGAGGGTTCTTTGTCTACGATACGTTCTTTCAACCACCGACCACCGTTCCGCCGGTGCCGGGTCCACCTGCTACGGATAACACGACAGGTCGCGAGCCGACACAGTCTCCGGGGCTGAGCCCGCTTCGAGTTGCGAGTGACATTACGATTCCGGAAACAGGAGCAGGTGCGGAAAGCGCGACAGTGTTCTCCGTCGGGCAACTGTAGGGAATCCTCGAATCCTCAGCGCGATGATGTGTCCAGCGCTGATGCGTGTGATAGAGCGGCCAAACAAAGCCAGTGGTCTGCACCAAGCACTCAACTTGGCACTATGGCTCTGTTGCATTGTTGATGGTGGAACTCAGATGAGAACGTAGAGACTGGAGGCAGTGTATGAGAATCGGCGCAATATCGGACACACACGACAGACTTGAGGCGGTTGAGGTAGCTATCGACTTCTTCAATCGACAGGGTGTAGCTGCGGTCTTGCATGCTGGCGACTTGGTTTCGGCTTTTGTGGCGCCGAAGTTCTCTAAGCTGCAGGCGAAGCTTCACTTCGTTTGGGGAAACAACGAAGGTGACCGAGAGTTCACCAGAGTGCGCTTTGAGGAGATTGGGGTTGTGCCTCTGGGGGATTTTGCTGCGCTGGAACTTGATGGGAGAAGGATTGCATTGCTTCACGGCGCGCATGGGCATATTGTTGATTCGCTTGTTGAGTCCAGACTTTACGATGTAGTTGTGCGAGGACATACTCACCAGGCGGGGATAATTGCGGGAAAAACGCTTGTGGTGAATCCTGGTGAGGCCTGCGGTTACCTGAGTGGTCACCGGACAGTGGCGCTGATTGACCTGACCGAATTGCATGCTGAGATAGTGGAGATATAGCTGTTGCATTCACGACGCAGCCTGCGTTTCCCGATTTGGGGGCAGGGAAAGCCTGAGCGAGCGGCAGTGGCTCATGAGTATACATACCGGGCGCCTTTCGACCGAGAGAATGTGGGTGCTGCAATCCCGACAGTAGTGATGCCGTTTCATGGCTGTCTATGCTGCAGCCATAGGAGGGTCTGATGATAGAGCGAATGCTTGGTTTTTTGGCCTATTTCTTTGCCAGTGCCGGCCTAGTGGGCATTGGCCTGGCGGTGGTCTTTGGCGCAGTCTGGCTGGCATTATACAGGCCACCGCTACTTAGGAAGCCCTGGCTGTGGGCGGTTCTTGCTGGCAGCGCGGTTCTCACGCCCATTGCCATTTTCTGTGCTGATGATTCCGCAATGATTCCCTATTGGGTCTGGCAAGCGTACACTTACTTTTGGAGCGGCGAGGTGCTCACCGAGTGGGTACTGCTCATAAATGTACCTGTCCTGCTCCTGAACGGTCTCGTCAAGGAGGGGGCCAAGCTGGCACCGGTGGCTGTCTACTGGTGGCGTACGGGCAGGGACATGCCTCCAAAGCTCGGGCTAGTTATCGGTGCCGTAGCGGGGGCCGGATATGGTATTCTGTGGGCGGTGTGGTGGCACAGCGCCCTTTTCAGCTCAGGCTGGACGTGGCATGTGGCGGTGGAGACGGCTGGAACCTGGGGGGCCTGTCTCCCCTTCGTGGAGCCATTCGTCGTCGTAGGCTTTCATACAGCTTCATGCGCGCTGGCAGGCTATGGCCTGGCCCGAGGTTGGGGATGGCAGTTTTACCTTCTGGCCTCTTCGTTGCACGCCGTGCTGAGCTACTGTTATCTTCTGCATAACGTGGGGCTTTTCCACGAGCTCACGCGTGCCCTGGGGTTCGGGGAGAACTCGATAGTGCTGCTGCTGATTGGTGTATGGGCGTTCGTGGTGAGCGGGGCAGTCCTCTGGCTCCGTGAGAGAAAGGCAGCACCTCCAACCGGGCGATGAGTTGCGCCTGGTTATCTCGGTTTGGCAGTGGCGAGAAGACCTATCGGTGTCTGTTTCTCTTGAGCGTCTGGAGGTCTTTTTTCTATCTGTTTTCT
>JAUVVE010000002.1 GCA_030604795.1 Dehalococcoidia bacterium
GATGACGTCAAGTCAGCATGGCCCTTATGCCTTGGGCAACACACACGCTACAATGGGTGAAACAGCAGGTTGCCAAAGAGCGATCTGGAGCTAATCCCCAAAATCACCCTCAGTTCGGATTGCAGGCTGAAATCGCCTGCATGAAGTTGGAGTTGCTAGTAACCGCAGGTCAGCACACTGCGGTGAATGCGTTCTCGGGCCTTGTACACACCGCCCGTCACGTCATGGAAGTCGGTAACACCTGAAGTCGATGGGCTAACCTTCGGGAGGCAGTCGCCGAAGGTGGGACCGGTAACTGGGACGAAGTCGTAACAAGGTAGCCGTACGGGAACGTGCGGCTGGATCACCTCCTTTCTAGGGAGAGTCATCTCCTAGGTCGGTCGATAGAGTGAATTCTATCGTTTGGTTAACAAGTCGCCTTCCTTCCACTATCCAGATGTTAAGGTATTTTCTTTTGGACTGCGGTCTGACAGTTGACGGTGGTGGTAAAATAGTAAACAGGATAAGAATCGGAGACGAAACGTTAACCTGGCACGAGTCTCAACTGTCACCGGTATTGTTCTAGCTGGTGGCAGCAGCTTGCGTTTGGGGCATAAGAAAGCCCTGGAGAGAATAAACCACCAAAGCCTTATCGAGCGGACTATAGACCGGCTCTCCACAGTTAGCCAGGCGATACTTATAGTAACTAGCCAAGAGCAGTTCAGCCTTATTAGCAGTGCTCGCTTGAAAGGAAAAGTGATAGTTGATCTTTACCCTGGCAAAGCTGCGTTGGGCGGCGTTTATACAGGACTGGCGAGCGCAGACACTCCCCACAGCTTAGTCGTAGGTTGTGATATGCCCTTTCTTAACTCCGCTCTGTTGCGCTATTTGGTTGGCATTGCTCGCGACTTCGATCTCGTGGTCCCGGAGATAGACGGTATGACCGAGCCACTTCATGCCGTTTACTCTAGACGATGTTTGACTTCCATTGAGCACTTGCTGAATCAAGGTCGGCTAGCAATATCACAGCTTTTTGGTTTGGTTAAGACAAGATATGTTGGTGAGGATGAAATTGCCAAATTCGACCCGGAGCACTTGAGCTTTTTCAATATTAATACGCAGCATGACTTGGCGAAGGCTAGGGCGCTAATAGAGTGGGAAGAACGTTCTCCAACAGCTGGAGAGGAAAGCTTCCAGCAATGATAAGCGTTGAGGAGGCTCTGGACAGAGTCCTGGGTTTCTTTGCCGTGCTTGAAGAGGAGGAAAAGCCGCTCTTGGAATGTCTGGGGCAGGTTTTGGCGAAGGATGTGTATGCCCCATTTGATGTACCCCAACACGATAATTCAGCTATGGATGGCTATGCGGTGCAAGCCAAGAGTATAGAAGGAGCAGATGAGGCGCATCCCAAGATTCTTCGGGTTGTTGGTGAAGTAGCCGCCGGTTCCACCACCGAAGTGAAGGTAGAGCCGGGGACATCTGTACGGATTATGACCGGTGCTCCATTGCCACCGGGGGCGGATGTGGTAGTTCCTTTTGAGGCTACCGATGAGGTTGATCGCAGGCGGGCTTCACTTCCTGGGGCAGAAGTCGGCATCCGTTGCGGTCTGCCTGAAGGGTCGAATGTCCGTCGCAGTGGTGAAGATATCGCCAAGGGGCAGTTGGCTGTTATGTGGGGGAGTGTCCTTCGTCCCTCCGAACTGGGCGTGCTAGCTTCGCTGGGGAATGCGATGGCTTCTGTTATTCGCCGCCCGGTGGTGGGCATATTAGCCACTGGTGACGAGGTCTTGGATGTCAACGAGTCACTGCTCCCAGGGAGAGTGTACAATAGCAACTCTTACAGCCTGGCCGCTCAAGTGCTTAGCTGCGGGGGTATTCCGAGACTCTTGGGAGTTGCTGCAGATAACATCGAACAACTGTCAGTGGCTCTTCAGAGTGGACTTGACTGTGACATGTTGATCACGTCAGGCGGAGTTTCTTTAGGTGATTATGATATGGTCAAACAGGTTCTGGCATCTGAGGGAGACATATCGTTTTGGACGGTGCGTATGAAACCCGGTAAGCCTCTAGCATTTGGCACATTCCAGAGGGATAACGGGAAAAGGGTTCCTCACCTGGGGTTACCGGGGAATCCGGTAAGTTCCATGATTACTTTTGAGGTCTTCGCCCGTCCCGCCATTGCCAAAATGATGGGCAAGAGGCATCTGGCCAAGCCCAGCATATTCGCGATTATGGAAGACTCGATCCAGAACAGTGATGGCCGCCGCATCTTTGCCCGTGTTATGGTTAGCAAGCGGGAAGGCAAGTATTTCGCTAGTCTCACAGGGACTCAGGGTTCAGGGGTTCTGACCTCGATGGCAAAGGCCGATGGCTTAGCCATCATTCCCGAGACCACTAGTGAGGTCAGGCCAGGAACTACTGTTGAGGTGATGTTGCTCGATTGGGGAGGCGACCGCGACTGATAATTCGGCTAAGTGGACGCACTTGTGGCAGATGACGATTCCTGCTTGTAGCGGCCTCGGCTCGAAAACGAATAAGGAGTTGGAGCATAGACGGCGAGTGAACGTCTGGTGCAGATACATGATTGAGGATCGAGAGACATATGATTTTTGAAGCATCCGAGTTCGTTTTCAGGCCGCCCCCTTTGGTTTCTCGGGCCCGGCGAGTCTTGATCAAGCCCAATGCTGGGCATCCCTTGCCCTATCCAGTAAGCACAAGCCGAGAGACTATGGGCGCAATAATTGAAAGCATCAAGCAGGCCAGCGATGCTGACATCATTATCCTAGACGGAACCCGCGACGGGCAGTCGATATACCCTATATACCAAGCTCTGGGGTATGATTTCCCGAGGGTGCTGATGCTGGACGTTAGAGATTGTATCTGGGTGGAAGTGGAAAACCCGCTGCCACACGCATTTGCTGCGGCTACGTTTTGGGTTCCCAATGTCGTCCTGTCCAGTGACTATCTCATTAGCGTAGCTCCTTTTAGGGTTGTGGGCAGGAGCGGCTACTTCAGCGTAAAGAACATATTGAGTCTGTTGCCTGTGAGTAAGTACAGAGGGGAGGCTACTGAGGGCTGGGGTACGCTGTATGAACTGGGAATGGAGAAGGTGATTGCTGACCTCTATTTCACGTTGCCCTTCGATGCGGGCATCATCGACGCCCGTCAGAAGCTCGTCAGCGCTGATGACCCGCTCAAGGGAAGAACGGAGCAATATGGGAAGATCTTTGCGGGCGAGCCGTATGAAGTCGACCGAGAGGCGGCCGCGGTAAGCGGGGTCGAAACAGGATATCTGAGACTAATTGAAGCGGGCAAGGCCGAGATTGAGCCTTGAAGTTCATGATGGAGAAGGATAAAACCGGCGAGTCAGAGGAACTCAGTTACCTTATCGATTTGGACTGGTTTGAGCAGACTGGTCGCTCTTTTGTCATTATTGCTCGGCACTGCCTTTGTCCACGTTGCAAGGAACGATTGGCTTCTGAGCCAGAAGCTATGACGCCGGCTTCACTGGTACTGAATGTGAGGGATTGTTGCTCCAATGTCCCTGGTTTCATAGACCCCAGGTTGCCGCTTCTTGAGAAAGTATTTCGGCTCTCTTTGTCCGAAGGCAATCGGCCAGTGAGCCTTACGGAAGTGACGGCACGATTGAGTCTCTACTCAGACAACCCTGCCTCATTATCTCCTACGTCTCTGAAGCATCTTCTAGACCATAACCAATACTATGGCTTTCGCCTGGCGCTCGGTGAAGACTGACGCAGGCTGATTGTTGCCGCCCTCTTCGGCCCGTCAGTACCTAGCCTCAAAGTTGGAGAACTGTCCGGTGAATGTGGACCAATTCACCTCCATCTTCTCTACCAGGGATTCGGGTGGCCCTGTCTCCAGTTGCCTGATGAGTTCCTCCAGGTTCTCTTTATTGCCCTCGGCATGAATCTCAACCGCATTCAACCGTGGTACGTTACGCACGTAGCCTCGTACGCCCAATGATTTGGCAACGCGCGAGGTGAAAGCTCGATAGAAAACGCCTTGAACTTGACCATAGATTGTAGCCGATACATAAGCTAATTCAGGCATCGCGTATCCATTTGACCTCCTGCTGTGATTCTTGGAAAGGGGAGTTAGCCCTTTTGGCCTACCTTATCATAATGATATCAGACTACCCTAGCGATGGCCGGGTAGGCCCTGTCCAGCCGATTCAATCCAGCTTTGTGCGCTAATTGTGTGGCTTCAAGGAATTCTTCCTGTGACAGCGGTCTGGCTAGTTGAGGTATCTGGAAAGCTCTATGGCAAGGATGATACTGGTTCATGATGTTGATGTAGCTATCTTGACAGATCACTTCAGCTATGAAGTGCATTGTCTCGCTTGTGCCAGCAAGTCCGTGGGGCAAGACCAAATGGCGTATCAGAAGACCACGAACTGCAACCCCATCTTCGCCAATTTGAAGGTCACCTACTTGGCGATGCATTTCCTTGACAGCAACTCGGTTCACCAAGGGGTAATTCTCTACACCCGATAGCTCCTCAGCGACGTTTTGGTCGGAATACTTCATGTCTGGCATATAGATATCCACAATCCCATCTAGAATCCTTAGGGTTTCTAGTGAGTCATAACCGCCGGAGTTGTAGACCAGCGGCAAGCTGAGGCCCAGCTCTATGGCTATTCCCAATGCGTCGAGGATTTGAGGTACCACATGGGTTGGCGAGACTAGGTTTATGTTATGGCAACCTCTGGCTTGGAGGGCCAGCATGATCCTCGCTAACTCTTCGTTGCTCACTTCAACTCCATTGCCCAGCTGGCTGATGGAGTAATTCTGGCAGAAAACGCATTTGAGGTTGCAGTGGGTGAAGAAGATAGTCCCTGAGCCATACTTGCCAACTAGTGGCGTTTCCTCACCGAGATGGGGTCCGTAGCTGGATACCGCTGCCTGCCGTGCGGTACGGCACTTGCCAGTCTCGCCGGCTAGTCGGTCAACGGCACAATGACGGGGACAGACCTGGCATTTCTGCAACAAAGCCGTAGCTGCGTGTATCCGGCCAGCCAACTTTCCGCTACGGTACAGCTTCAAATAGGCTGCCATCCATTCATTCCTCAGGAGAAGCTGACGTCTTCTTACCCTTCTTGACCACTTCTACCTCTGCCTGAGGCGTGAAACTGGTGATGGCTGTCCTTTTTGCGCCCTTCTTGGGCTTCTTGGGCTCTCTCCGCCTATAATCTCTAGTACCCATAACAATTCCTCATGTTGAGTCTCTGCGGAATGTGACAATAGAAGTTTAGCAAAGGCTACTTGGCTTGTAAAGAATTAGCGCAATTGGAATCCTTGACTTTTCCTCCAGCTTTATTTATACTACCTCCCCATAATTGGATGGGGTGATGTGTGTTGAGAACTTGATTGACTGCCCGAGTGGCGCAATGGCAGCGCAACCGACTTGTAATCGGTAGGTTAGTGGGTTCGAGTCCCCTCTCGGGCTCCGACTTCGGGTCTGGGCTAGGAGGGGTGCCGGAGTGGTTAATCGGAGCAGACTGTAAATCTGCCGCCCTAAGGGCTACGTAGGTTCGAATCCTACCCCCTCCACTGTGTTGTGGCTTTGAAAACTGCTGATAGAATGGTGTATAATTCGGAGTTACATTATACGATAAATGCACTCTGCCCACATAGCTCAGTCGGTAGAGCACGTTCTTGGTAAGAACGGGGTCACCAGTTCGAATCTGGTTGTGGGCTGATTAGAGAAGGAGGTTTTCTAAGATGGCAAAGAAGGTTTTTCAGCGGACAAAGCCTCATATCAATGTAGGGACGATAGGCCACGTCGATCACGGCAAGACGACTTTGACTTCGGCGATGACTCTATGCTTGTCTAAAACCGGCGACACTTCATTTCGCTCATTTGATTCTATAGACAACGCTCCTGAAGAGAAAGCACGAGGTTTGACAATTGCCATTGCTCACATTGAGTATGAGACTGAGAAGCGACATTATGCTCACGTGGATTGCCCGGGGCATGCCGACTACATCAAGAACATGATAACAGGAGCCGCTCAAATGGATGGTGCAATACTGGTGGTTAGTGCTCCAGATGGTCCCATGCCTCAGACCCGGGAGCATATTCTTTTGGCTCGCCAGGTAGAAGTGCCCTGTGTGCTGGTTGCTTTGAACAAAGTGGATATGATGGAAGACGAGGAGCTTCTGGAGCTGGTTGAACTTGAGGTCAGGGAATTGCTTAGTAAGTATGAGTTCCCAGGAGATAAGGCCCCTGTTATCCGAGTCAGTGCGCTCAAGGCCTTGGAATGTGGTTGTGGGAAACGGGAATGCCAGTGGTGTGGGCCAATCTTGCAGTTGGCAGACGCTGTGGATGAATACGTGCCACTTCCGGTGAGGCCCAAGGATAAGCCTTTCTTGATGCCGGTAGAGGATGTTTTTGGTATCAAGGGGCGTGGCACTGTGGTTACCGGCAGGGTAGAGCGTGGCGTGGTGAAGACGGCAGACGAGGTTGAAATCGTGGGCATTAAGGAGACGCGTAAGACTGTGGTAACCGGAGTAGAGATGTTCCACAAGACTCTGGAGTCGGGAGAGTCCGGCGATGCTATTGGCTGCCTGCTCCGAGGGGTGGAGCGAGATGACGTGGAACGAGGTCAGGTTCTGGCAGCACCAGGCTCAGTCAATCCTCACACACACTTTGAAGGTCAGGTGTATGTGCTGACCAAGGAGGAGGGTGGTCGGCATACTCCTTTCTTTACCGGCTATAAGCCCCAGTTCTATATCAGAACACTAGATATTACGGGGAGTGCAGAGTTGCCGAAAGGAGTGGAAATGGTCATGCCAGGTGATAACATAAAGATGACCATAAAGCTCATTTATCCGGTAGCTCTGGAGGAGGGATTGCGCTTTGCCATCCGCGAGGGCGGTAGGACAGTAGGAGCCGGAGTGATTAGTAAAATCCTTGAGTAATCATGGCCAAGAAAGGCGAAGTGCGCGGTATCATTCATCTGGCATGCACTGATTGCCAGGAGAGGACGTATACCACTACCAAGAACAAGCAAAATGACTCCCAGCGATTGGAATTGAGGAAATATTGCCCCCGCTGCCGCAGCCACACGCTCCATCGGGAGACTAGATAATCTTTGACCAAGAAAACCCTGTCCCTAACTGCCAAACCCAAAAGGTCGCGTTTCGCTTTTGTTGGTGACATCATAGGTGAATTGAGAAAGGTAGTCTGGCCAACAAGGCGGGAGGCCACGCGTCTTACCATCATGGTTCTCATTGTCTGTGTTGCTGTTGGCATCATCTTGGGGACTATCGACTATGGTTTTGCTGAGCTAGTCACTAGGGTTTTCTTAGGCGGGGGCTAGTCCAATGCACAACAATAATAAGCAGTGGTACATTGTACATACCTACTCTGGTTATGAGGAACGAGTTAAGAGAGCTTTGGAACAGCGAATCAAGTTCATGGATGCTGAGGACAGGATATTCCAGATTGTAATACCCACTGAAGACGAAATTGAGATTAGAAGTGGACAACGGCGAACGGTGACCAAGAAGGTATTCCCCGGGTATGTCCTAGTTCAGATGAGAATGAACGATGACAGCTGGAACGTAGTGCGCAACACCCCTGGGATAACCGGCTTCGTCGGTAGTGGCAACAAACCGACACCTATAGATGAAGACGAGGTTAGCGCCATTCTGAAGCAAATGGTCGAAGGTTTGCCGCAAGTCAAAGTGGGCTTCAGAAAGGGAGAGAGCGTCCGAGTGGTTGATGGTCCTTTCACCGACTTCGCGGGAATAGTAGATGAGATAAATATGGCGAAGGGGAAGGTGAAGGTTTTGCTAACGCTTTTCGGACGGGAGACATCCGTGGAGCTCGATTTCTTGCAGGTAGAGAGGTTGTAAATGGCCAAGAAAGTTATGGCTATCATCAAGCTCCAGATTGAAGCAGGCAAAGCCACACCGGCCCCGCCAGTTGGGCCGGCTTTGGGGCAGCACGGAGTTAACATTATGGCTTTCTGCAAAGAATACAATGACCTCACAAGCGCCCAAGCTGGCTCTATTGTTCCGGTGGAGATAACCATATTCGAAGACAGGTCGTTCACTTTTATTGCCAAGACTCCGCCGGCATCTGCACTGCTAAAGCAGGCCCTGAATCTTGAGAAGGGTAGCAGTGATGCTGGCCAGGAAAACGTGGGCGTCCTACCCCGTGAGAAGCTATATGAGATTGCTCAACTTAAGATGAAGGACCTAAACGCTCTAGACCTTGAGGGAGCAGCTCGGATTATCGAAGGTACAGCTCGTAGCATGGGAATTAATGTTGAGTAGAAATGGCGACTCGAGGAAAGAAATACCGGGAAGCGGTTAAGCTTGTTGACAAGACCGGCGTCTATCAACCTGGTGAAGCTATCGCACTAGCTAAGAAAGCTGCGTTTGCCGGGTTTGATGAAACGGTCGAGCTTCACTTGCGGATGGGGGTCGACCCGAGAAGTGCTGACCAGCAGGTGCGAGGTATAGCTCTTCTGCCCAATGGGTTGGGCAAGCAGATCCGGGTTCTTGTCTTTGCCCAAGCTGAAGGAGCCAGACTTGCTCATGAAGCTGAGGCTGATTATGTTGGCGGAGATGAACTTGCCAAGAAGATCGAAGATGGCTGGCTTGACTTCGATGTCAGTATAGCTACGCCGGATATGATGGGAAAGGTAGGAAAGCTGGGAAAGATCTTGGGACGCCGGGGGTTGATGCCCAATCCTAAGTCAGGTACGGTAGTGGCAACGGATGATCTCCCCAGAGCAATTGCCGATGCTCGCAAGGGTAGGGTAGAATTCAGACTCGATAGGACTGCGATTATTCACGTGCCTATTGGTAAAGCTAGCTTCGATGAGGCCAAACTGTTGGAGAACTTGACTGCCTTGATAGAAGCCGTATTAAGGGCCAAGCCCAGTGGTGCCAAGGGGCAGTATATTAAGGGCGCTTCGCTGTCAACCAGTATGGGGCCCGGTATCAAACTCGATTTGAGGTCTACTATGGCTTTGTCGCTCAGCTCGTTATGAACTGAATAATACACTCCTATATTGTGCCGATGACAGCAGGTGCCGCAAGGCTCAAAGTAGATGCCTGCCCAGGTGTGTTTCCTTTGACAGGTTGTTCGAAACCTAGGTTAAGTCCCTGCGTCATGGCACAGGGACTTTCTAATTCTCTGGGGGTATAAGTATGTTGAGAGAAAGAAAAGACCAGATTATCAATGAAATAGCTGACAGTCTGTCTCGGTGCAGTATCGCTATAGCTACAGACTATCGCGGGCTTTCAGCCAAGGAAATGGTACACCTGCGCCGGCGCCTGACCGAACTAGATATAGAGTATCGGGTGGTGAAGAACACGCTGACTCGATTTGCTGCCGAAAAGGCTGGCAGGACGGAGCTGCAAGGATTGCTGGCTGGTCCCGTAGCCATAGCTTTTGGCTACGATGATGTGGTCAAGCCGGCACGGGCTTTGAGCGAACATATTCGTTTGTTTGGGTCAGTGTTGCAAGTCAAGGGTGGACTGCTGGGTGATCGGCTACTTACCGCTGAGGACGTTTCTACTATAGCTGCTATACCGTCAAGAGATGTCCTGATTTGTCAGCTGGTGGGACAGTTGGGAGCCCCGCTGCAGACTTTACATAACGTTCTTACCGCACCCTTGCGCGGGTTTCTGAATGTAATTCGGGCTAGAATTCAACGAGTAGAAGGAGGATACAATGTCACAGAATCAAGTTGAATCTGAGCGACCTAAGGTGGAAGAGAAAGCCGAAGAGGAGCCAAAAGTGAAAAAGGTATCCAAGGCGAGAGAGACTTCGGCAGAGACCACCAGAGCACTGACCAAGGAAGATGTCATAGCTGCTGTCAAGAACATGACCGTGTTGGAATTGGCTGAATTGGTGAAAGCTTTGGAGGAAGAATTCGGAGTGACCGCGGCGGCAGCAGTAGCGGTGCCTGCAGCCCTAGCAGGTGCGGCTGCACCGGCAGCAGAAGCTGAGGAAAAGACGGACTTCACCGTGGTGCTTAAGGAGATTGGCGAGAATAAGATTAGCGTGATCAAGGCGGTGCGAGAGTTAACCACCTTGGGACTGAAGGAGGCCAAGGACCTAGTGGAAAGTGCGCCTAAGCCAGTGAAGGAGGGAGTCAATAAGGAAGAAGCCGCCACGGCCAAACAGAAGCTGGAGGAAGCTGGGGCGCTCGTAGAAATGAAATAGGAGCGCAGGATTAGCCTTTGCTTCGGGGGCTGCCAGAAAAGCCCGATCTGCAGGGTAATCAGCTAGACAAACAGAAGCTCGCCAAAGGCAGTCTGGGGATTGCGGGACTTCGGAGGTTTTGGCGGGCTTTCTGTTGTTCCTGACAGCGCCAAGCCTCTTTTCAGACGCAACATGAACTCTCTTCGCGCGGGCTACTGCGGTTCTTCGGCACGTGCTTGTCTAGCGAAGAGGAGGATCTCAATGCTGGAGATTAGGACTGTGACTAGGATAATAGCGATTATGATGCCTGGATAAACCGAAGCGTTGGGAATCTCGGAGGTGACTACTATCTGTGCCACCACAGCGGCCGATAGCCCTCTGGCGAGCATAGTGGTCAGCAGGCGCCTGTTGGCAAACAGAATCCTGCTACCGAGGGAGCTCGCAAGCACTGCCAAGTACCTGCTGAATAGGAGTAAGCCGGACAGAATGATGGAAAGGATGATAAGCCTCGGCTCATTGAAGGTTAAGATCAGCCCGAGATAGATAAAGAAGAAGGTTCTTATGAAGAAAGATATCTGGGAATGGAGTTTCTTCATTATCTCGCTTCTCTCGATTGTTCGCCTGATTGTGAACAACTTGGGTACTCTCACACCGTTGCCCAGCACAAGACCGAAGACCAGGGCGAAGATGACCCCGCTGCCATTCACGCTTTCTACGATGAAGTAGAGCAGGAATACCACGGCCAGGGTCAGAATATCATCGTAAGTCTCTCCTCTCAGACGCGTAAGTACCCACAGCCAGAGAATCCCGGCCAACACCCCAATTAAGGCACCCAGAGAGAACTCTATGGCAAGAGCCTTTCCTGCTACGGCAAGCCCGTTCTGAGCTGTACCCGTACTCATGATGTCGAGAACAACTAGGGCGATGATGATGACCGATGCGCCGTTTAGGGCTGAGTCTAGGCTAAGCACCGATGAGATTTCATCGGTGACCCTGGCTCGGCTGATCAAAGGCATCACGATTGAAGGGCTGGTGCCGCTCACGATAGCGCCGAGCAGCAGACTATTCGGCAGTCCCCATTCCAACAGGTAGTATGCAAAAGCTGCTGTCGCGGCCATACTGATTTCGGTGCCTAAGAAGACCAGCAACACTGCTCTGTGCGCGCTGCCTAAGATCCTATTGAGGTAAAGGTTCAGGCCGCCGTCAAATAGAATGATAACCAGGGCGAGAGTGGCGACCACTTACGTGGCTGGAGTCAAATTGGAAGGCTCAACAATGTATAAGACAGGTGCGATCAGGTAACCCAGCACAATGAGTATGAGTACGTCTGGAATACTGGTTTTTCGGAATAGGTAATCGGCTAGGAATTCGATAATCAAGAGGATTCCTAGCAACCCTAGTATGTGTACAGCATTCATTCTCAGTTTCTGATTCTGCTGTGCCTGCTCAGGCAGCAATCTTGGTCTGCCTGACTACCAGGTAGGTGTCAGCAATAGCCGCTCTCCATAGAATACCGTGAGGGTCGTGGCAGGTATAGTGGAAAGGTGCGGTCGGGGCAACAGGTGAGGCTCATCTGCACCTGCTGGCCAGTCCGGCTCAAATAGTGTAAGATTGATGGCTGGACTGAAGAAACGCACAATAGGAAAGGTTTGGTAATATCTTCGGTGATGAAGGAGTCTACATGGTAGAAAGCATTCTGGACCTGATTGGGAAGACACCGCTGGTGAGACTGCACAAAGTGAACAGTAGTGGCTCAACAATCTGGGCCAAGATGGATGCTTTGAATCCAAGTGGTAGCATAAAGGACGTCATGGCGTTGTACATGATGGACGTGGCCGAGAAAAGAGGCGAGCTTAAACCTGGCGCCAAAATAATTGAAGCGACCAGCGGTAACACCGGCATTGCTTTTGCCATGCTGGCGCGGATAAGAGGTCATAAGTTCGTAGCAGTCATGCCAGAGTATATGAGCCAGGAGCGAAGACAGATGATGGAGGCATTTGGAGCCGATATCGTCCTGACTCCGGCTGCAGAGGGCTTTACTGGAACTATGAAGAAATTCGAGGAACTGGCAGAAGAAGATCCAGATGCTTGGCTGCCAAGGCAATTCGATAATCCTGACAATAGTGCAGCTCACAGAGAGATACGGGGAAGAGGATCTTGGAAGGTATAAGCGACCGAATCGATGCCTTCATAGCCGGTGTGGGCACAGGCGGCACGCTGATGGGTGTGGCGGAAGCTCTGAAGAAGGTCTACCCCAATGTGAAGATTGTTGCTGTTGAGCCCGCTGAATCAGCGGTGATGAGCGGCGATGCTTCAGGATATCACAATATACAGGGGATTGGCCCGGGATTCATCCCTGGCTTGGTGAACATGGATCTCGTAGATGACATCATTGCTGTAAGCAGCGAGGATGCCATGAGCATGACACGAAATCTGATGAGAGAGGAAGGATTGATGGTAGGTATCTCATCAGGAGCCAACGTCCTGGCTGCCTTGAGGCTTGCTGGTGAAATGGGCGATGGTAAGACCATCGTCACTGTCTTGCCGGACAGAGTCGAGAGATACGTAAGCATGGGTGTGTTCTAGAGCCGTCCGCAGGTCATACCCATCATCAGTTCCAGTGACTCCGGGTGGCCACTCATCTGGCTGGCCTGATTGCGCTTGCCGTCATTCCTACGGCTGCTTGTACTCTCCTTTCAATGCCAGGGGGCGGGAGACATGTGTAGACTACGAAGGAGGCGATAGCATGGCTGATGCAGAGACCTATGAGGTGATTGCCAAAGTAGTATCTCAAGAGGGCACTTGTGCTGCCGATCATGAAGTCGGCGATGAGTTCCCCGTTGGGGACAAGACTCCACCAGGCGTGTGCTCGTGGGCCTTTTATGCCCTTTTTCCCTTCGCCTCAGTGCTGCGGTTCGGCGGCTCTTTCTGGTGGGAGGAAGATCGGGATAAGACCACCGTCGCTTGCCCTGACCCAGCAAATCCGGTGGTCTTCGAACTGAGACGGTTGCGGAAGTAATAGGCTGTTTGCGCAGCATCCCGTCACGGTGCTAACTGGTCGGGAGAATACGGTTCTGTGGAATAGGGTGCTGGGGCTGAGGGCCATAGCTGTATATCTGGAACTGTAAGATGTTTGCACTGCACACGTAACGGGCTGTGTGTGATGAATCCCCGTAGCAAGAAAGGAGACGAGAACCATGGTGAAACCGGATGAAGTTGCCTTCCTTGATGCCATCGCTCAGGCGGACCTGGTACGTCGGGGGGAGGTCAAAGCAGCGGAGCTCGTGGACGCGGCTATCGAGCGGATCGAACGTTCCAATCCCACCCTGAATGCAGTAATTACGCCCCTGTATGAGGAAGGGCGTGCCATAGCTCGTGGCCAGTTGGACGGTCCTTTTGCAGGCGTGCCATTCCTGCTTAAGGATATCAGGGCTTCCTATGGTGGCGTGCGTATGGCGTGTGGGTCAGCTTTTCTACAGGACTTCGTGCCTCGTTGGGATTGCGAACTGGTGGTGCGGCTGAAGCGTGCGGGGCTGGTTATCCTTGGGAAGAGTAACACGCCAGAGTTCGGTCTTCTGCCCACGACCGAGCCGCGTCTGTTCGGTCCCACCTGTAATCCTTGGGACCTGAGCCTGACTGCAGGTGGCTCCAGCGGCGGAGCAGCGGCTGCTGTGGCCGCCGGTCTGGTCCCGGCGGCTCATGCCAGCGACGGGGGCGGATCGATCCGGATTCCAGCGTCGTGCTGTGGGCTCTTTGGCCTGAAGCCCACTCGGGCACGAAATCCCCTCGGGCCTGGTGTCGGTGATGTGATGAGTGGCCTGGTGGTTGAGCATGCTGTGACCCGTACGGTGCGCGACAGCGCCGCTTTGCTCGACGTCACCGCCGGGCCGGATATGGGTGACCCCTATTGTGCGCCACCGCCGGGGCGGCCGTTCCTGAAGGAGGTGGGTGCCCCTCCGGGGCGTCTCCGCATCGCCTACACCACTACCCCACCTAGTGGCGTCGTGGTACATGCGGACTGCGTCAGCGCAGTGCGTGACGCCGCGACGTTGTGTGCTGATTTGGGTCACGAGCTGGTGGAGGCAGCCCCGTCAGTAGATGGTACGGTGATGGCTCGTGCCTTTGCGATCTTGTGGGCAGGGGGTTGTGCTTGGACCATCGACAGCGCGGCTGCTGTAATGAGCAAGACACCAACCGCAGACCAGTTCGAACTGTCCACCTGGGCACTGTACGAGATAGGGCAGCGGCGGAGTGCATCCGAGTACTTACTCGCTCTGACTACGCTCCAGAGGATAGCCCGTGAGGTCGCCCGTTTCTTCTTGGACTACGACGTGTGGCTGACTCCCACCCTAGGTGAGCCACCGGTACTTCTTGGCACATTTGATTCTCCGCCGGACAATCCTCTTTACGGACACTCCCGTGCGGGAGATTTTGTCCCTTTTACGCCGATTTGTAACGCTACAGGTCAACCTGCCATGTCAGTGCCGCTCTTCTGGAATGCCGAAGGTCTGCCGATAGGCACCCATTTTGTCGGGCGCTTCGGGGATGAGGCTACGCTTTTCCGTCTCGCAGCACAACTTGAGGAGGCGCGACCGTGGGTGAGCCGCCGCCCGCCGACTTTGGCTTGACAGGCCCGTGCGGGGAACGTGATGGGGGGACCGACTGGGCGCAGGGGCTGGGACTTTGGGGCCGAATAGCGTGTGCCGTGCATCCTGCATAGTTGGCCCTTCCGTCGTGGCTAGTCAGGCCTGAACTGCTACGACGGCGCAAGGACGGAAATGGCAAGTTATGTATTTATGAAGCTTCTTGAATCTTCAGCCAGGCGCTATGATGTGGGTATTAACATATTGTCTCTGGGGCAGACCCACAAGGTGAAGAGGGAGATTGCCGAGAAGTATATCTCTGCCAGTGACAGGGTTCTCGAGATCGGCTGCGGCACTGGAACGCTGGCGATACTATGTGCGGAGAAGGGTGCCTCGGTGACGGCCTTTGATATTTGCTCCGATATGTTAGATGTCGCCAGGAAGAAGATACAGAAGAATAACTTGGCCGACAGAATTCAGCTAAAGCAAATGGGCGCCATCGAGATGGATACAGCCTTCGATGATGAGACATTCGATAGGATTGTGGGCACCCTGGTTTTCAGCGAGCTTTACTGTGACGAGCAGAAGCATGTCTTGAGGGAGAGTTGTAGGATTCTCAAGCACGGCGGTCTAATCATTATCGCCGACGAGACAAAGCCAAATTCCCTGGTCAAGCAAGTGTTGCACTTGTTGGTTCGCGTCCCTCTTGCGATAATCACTTATGTCCTGACGCAGACATCAACTAAAGCGCTGAGCGATATGGAGGGTCTCTTGTCTGATGCTGGATTCGAAATGATTCATTGGAAGAGAGGATGCCTCGATTCCTTCGGCCTGTATGTTGCTAGAAAGGGATGGTCAAACGGGACTCAAAGAAGCACTTAGAACAGCCATAGGAACGATGTTCCGGCTATTTCCGCTCTCGGCGGAGCCGGGACTGAGGGTTTTTGGCCACCCTGATGAGACGAGCCCGGTTTTCGTCACCGCCAATTTTGACCTAACCGTGAAGAGGGTGACCCAATACCTGGGGGGACTAAATTGCTATTTGTTGGTGGCGCCTACGGGCGGGATAAATGTGTGGTGTGCTGCTAAAGGCGGCAGCTTCACCGCTCACTCAATAATCTCGGTGATCAAAACCTCGGGGATCGGCGACAGGGTCGCCAACCGAACCCTCATACTGCCTCAGTTAGCTGCACCGGGTGTTGACACTCGGCTAGTTAGAAAGGAAACAGGGTGGCGCTGCAAGTTCGGGCCTGCGTATGCCAGAGACATACCCGAATATGTGGCTACTGGGTTCAATAAGACCGATGCCATGCGCCGTGTGAAGTGGCCCCTTGCTGACCGACTGGACGTCGGCATGGGGGTCTCCTTCCCTGTCTTCTTGCTCATTTTGATTATCTTGGCGGTCTTCTTGAGGGCTTGGCTGGCTGAGGCTGTGGTGCTGGGCCTAGCGCTCTTCCTCCTCATGTACGGCTTCTATCCTTTGATTCCCGGTAGGGCAGGCTGGCAGAAGTTGCTCTTTCTGGAGGCATTGTTGGGCTTAGGGCTGGTCGGCTATGTCTTTCTTGAGGTCGCTCAGTCGAGCTACATCCGCGACCTGTTCTTCATAGCTATGGGACTTGTCGTCGTTATCGGTGTCGATTTTGGCGGAGTAACACCATTCTACAAGAGTGACCTCGATCCGTTGCTGGACAAGCTTAGAGTAAGGCGGATTGGCCCAGTGGATTTCAGAGGGCGAGCCAAAATCACGAGAGGCAAAATAGTGCTCGACCAGACCAAGTGTACCGCCTGCGGAATATGCTATGATGTTTGTCCCAGAGGCGTGTTTGAGATAGAGGAACATGAGCACAAGATCGTGACAATCGAGCACCCTCGACTCTGCGAGGCCTGCGAAGCCTGTGTTCTTCAGTGTCCCGGGGGCGCCCTCTTCTTCAGACCCTAGCTTCAGATACGAGAAGTGCGTGGACATAACGAGTCCCGAGGTGGGGGATATCGAGTTACACGTTGAGCCGTGCGGGGTCAGGTCCTTCCTGTTCACGGTCTAAGGAAGCCAACACATATTTTATGGAGTTGACAGATACCGTAGGAGTCCCTACAATGCGCCCGACGATGTCTGACGAAGATATGCCGTGTGTTCGGGGTTGACTCATCAGCCGCTGCTTACAGGCGAAGGAGCTAGGAATATGGAACATAAAGAAGGTGGATTCAGAGGTCTCAAGGACTTTGGCCTCTATTACCAGTGCTGGCTGCCGGGCAAGAAACCTAAGGCGGTATTGCTGATTGTCCACGGCCTGGCTGAGCACAGCGGGCGCTATGCAAACTTGGTCAACTGCTTCCTACCAAAGGGGTATGCCATCTACGGCTACGATCATCGGGGTCACGGCAAATCAGAAGGCTTGCGATGCTACACCGACCGGTTCTCCGACTATGGCGATGACCTTAAGACCTTCTTTGATATGGTGCGTAGTGAGAATGAAGCTATGAAGATCTTCCTCGTCGGCCACAGTATGGGCGGAACGATTGCCACTGCCTATGCCGTCCATCACCAACATGAGCTGGCTGGGCTCCTGCTGTCTGGGGCAAGTATGACGGTAAGCTCTTCTGTGCCGCCGACTCTCATAGCCGTAGCTCGGGTGCTTTCAGCGGTGCTGCCGAAAATGGGTACTATGGTTCTTGATGCTTCTGCTATCAGCAGGGACCAAGCCGTTGTGGACACCTACGTGAACGACCCACTCGTCTACCGAGGCAAGATTCGCGCCCGCACTGGCGCCGAACTGATTAAGATATGGCAGGAACTGCCGGCCCAAATGGCGGAGATCAACCTGCCCATCCTGATTATGCACGGAACTGCGGATAAGCTGAGCAGCCCAGAAGGCAGCGAGCTGTTACATGAGCGGGTCAGCTCAAAAGATAAGACGTTGAAGCTCTATGATGGTTTCTACCACGAGATCTTCAATGAGCCAGGCCGCGAGCACGTGTTCGCAGACATGGAAACATGGCTATCTTCTCACGTCTGAAGGAACTGGTGCTGGCCTGCTATCGTCTGCCAAGCTGACATCACGATATCTCCTCAGGCCGCGCGACAACAGAGGCCTGTCCGAACGTGCGGATTCGCAGTCCACTTCGCTTTGATGCGCCTGTGGGACTCCCACAAGCCAGATGCTGTTGACACTCGCTGAAGCGGATGCTAGTCTTCATTTGGAACTAGTTAACTAGGAGAACTCTGCTCGGATTTCTACAGCTGCTGAGCGAAACGAAGGGAACAAAGGGGGCTCAACCATGAAACACATTGGCCTGGATGACAGAGGGGGGATTGTTCGCCGTTTTTCCCAGCACGTGTCTTCTGGGAAGGCTGCTACATTCAAGAGCTTCGGAATGGACTTTGTGTTCGGCCGCAGGGAGGGGGCTTATGTCTGGGATGCGGCGGGCGACAAAGAACTCATCAACTGTCACTGCAATGGAGGCGTATTCAATTTGGGGCAGCGCAATCCGAAGGTCATTGCGGCCCTGATTGGGAGCCTCAAGGAACTGGACATCGGAAATCACCATCTCATCAGCGAACAGCGGGGGATATTGGCGGAACGGTTGGCAGAGCTAATGCCTGGGGACCTTACCTATACTGTCTTTGGCGTGGCAGGGGGTGAAGCAATCGATTTGGCCATCAAGTTAGCCAGGGGTTATACTGGAAAACTAAAGATAATCTCGGCGGTAGGCGGCTATCACGGTCACACCGGCCTGGCGCTGGCAGCCGGGGATGAGCAGTATCGTGAGCCCTTTGGTGAGGCACTGCCCGGTTTTGCGCAGGTGCCTTTTGGTGACATCGCCGCGCTGAGGAGGGTTATTGACCATAACACTGCCGGTGTGATGTTTGAGACTATACCGGCCACCTGCGGAATGCCAATTCCACCAACAGACTTCTACCAAGAGGCGAAAAGCCTCTGCCAGGAAAACGGTGCCTTACTAATTGTTGACGAAGTCCAGACCGGACTGGGGCGCACCGGCAAGCTCTGGGGAATCGAACACTTTGACACAGTTCCAGATATCATGGTTATTGGCAAGGGTCTTTCGGGGGGGATTTATCCTATGAGCGCCACGTGCTTCAGTGCGGAACTCGAAACCTTCTGTCAGGAACATCCGTTCATCCACGTGTCTACTTTCGGGGGGGCAGAAGTCGGTTGTCCGGTTGCCATGACTGTTCTGGAAGAATCGTCGCGGCCTGAGTTCCTTCAGCACGTACGTGAGTTGGCCGAGATCTTCTCTACGGGTTTTGAAGATCTGAAGACAAAGCACCCGAGTATCTTGGTTGGCCTACGGCAGCTGGGATTGATGATGGGTATTGAGATGGTGAACGATCAATGCGGGCCGATAATGACTAAGACCTGCTATGACCATGGGATTCTCTCCATTTATGCCAACAATGATAAGAGGATCAGCCAGCTACTACCACCTCTGAACATAGATAAGGAGCTGGTATATGAGATACTGCAGCGCATAGATGGCGCGCTTAAGGATACCAAGGATTTCGTTGGCCTTTAGTCTTCCCGTACGAGAAGGTGACCGAGGTGCAGATAGACATAGACTTATTGAAGGAATTCGAGAGGGGGCTTGACCCGAGTCAGCCCGAAAAAAGCAAGATCCCGGTAAAGGTGCTGGGATACGGAGAGATAAGCACTGTCTTTGAAATCAAAGGGGAGTCTCGAGAGAACCTGGCGTACAAGCGTATGCCTATCTTCAAACACCAGGAGGAAATGGACCACTATGAGGTGCTATACAGCGAGTATAACCACATCTTGCATGATGAGATAGGTATCACTGTGCCCGCTTATGGGCTTGCCTCCTTTGCCTCTGACGAAGGATACATCGTTTGCTTCGATGTCCAGGAAAAACTGTCTGCTGAATCATTCGGCGATAAGGTCATACATGCCCTCGATGATGAAGACATAGCAACTTTGTTTAGGGCAGTCCTGAGACAGTTAAAGAAGGTCTGGGATTTCAACAAAGAAACGACTTCCCTCGAGATCGGCATTGACGGGCAGATATCCAACTGGGTAGTAAGGGACTTCGACCCTGTTAGCCGGCGCATACATTCGGAACCCCGGCTCTACTACGTCGACACCAGTACGCCTTTTATGCGGAGGAATGGTGAGGAACAGCTTGACCCAGAGCTATTCCTGCGGAGTGCACCGTCCTTTATGCTCTGGCTGATCCGCTGGCTGTTCCTTCAAGATGTAATGACCCGCTATTATGACTTCCACCTGGTTGTTGTGGATCTCATCGCAAACTTCTACAAGGAGCAGCGCCCCGACCTGATTCCCATGCTCACCCAGGTTGCCAATGACTTCTTCGCCAGTGAGGCGAAATCGTTACATGTAACACCTGTCACCATCAAGGAGGTACGCTCGTATTACAGGCAGGATGCTTTCATATGGGTTATCTTCCTTGGGTTGAGAAGATTAGACCGCTTCATCCACAAATGGATACTACACAAGCCCTATATCTACATCCTGCCGGGAAAGATAACGAGGTAGCTACCTTTTGACTTCGCAGCAATGGCTCAGGCAATCCCGTTTATCTTGTTGTAGTTCTGCCAGTAGCGGCGGAAGCGCCACTTCAGCTTTTGAGATGCCAGCCCGTCCAGCATTGCTCCCCAGTGCTGAACCAGGGTCTTGGCTTTGCCGAAGCAACTGTCGACCGTGGCCTGGTCAGGCGGTAGCTGGCCGCTCTCTATAGCAGAAAGCATCTTCTGCTCATACTCATCAATTGGCGGCTGAATGATCTCGAAGGCAGAGGCAAAATGCCATAGGGCCTGCCGATTTAGTCTTTCGCTTTGCCACCAGAACGATTCTGCGTCGTATTCGGCAGCGCCTTCCTTGTATCCGCCTGGGTTTGTGGTGCCGGGTAGGAAAACAGGATAATACGGGCTCATGCAGGGATTGGCGGCACCGGTTGTGTAGTAGAGTTGCCTGTCCTTTCCTATGTTTCCTGCCAATGAACACACCGACTGGCTGCGGCGAATCAATTTGTCGGCGGCATGCATGCAGATAGTTCCGCCTGATTTGTCAGGACTCCACTTGGGGTCGTTCCCGTGGTCGCGAAGAATCGCCATGAAATCCGCAGTGGTCAGGGCTCCCTTTCTCAGTGAGAGCATGTTCCTGGAACGGTTTTGCCGTTGTGCTCCCTTGGCACCCCAGGTCATTATCTTATCGGAATAACACTTGCGGAAATTGAAATCGGCTTCTCTCCTGCAATACCTTTTCTTGACGGCGTTCTCGATTAGCCCGGGCGAACAAACGTCGAAGTCCTTCTCAAGAGAGATTACGTTTGATATGCTCCAGAGATCCTTGACCCGCTTCCAGGCCCACCATGATTTTATCGTTTCCAGCACGTAGGCTTCTCCGTGGTCGGCGATTAGGAAGCTATTCATATAGAGGATCTTCTGCCGGTAACCGCAATTGCCGCCCTGGCCATGTTCCTCCAGGAGATGGATGATGGTCTCAAGTGCTTGCTTGGCTGTTCGGCTTCGCTCGAGAGCCAACCGTAACAAGTCCATACCGGTTAGTCCGGTGACAGCGGGTTTTTCCTTGGTGAACAGGGCTTCGTTGCCGATGATTACGCCATATTCGTTGGCGCCCATCTCAGCGCCGAACATCCAGAAAGGTTGGCAGAGCAGGACTCTATTCGTTTGGGCGACCTGGGGGATGGTTATGTAGGTGCAGCGTACGGTTTCACCCGGTTTGTGCTGCCGGCGGCGGTATATTCTCACGTTCTGGACTTCATCAGGCTCCCGGTCGCTATTCTTGCCGAAGAGAGTAGTACCATTCTTGGTGGCAGAACCGAGAGCAACAATAGTGTCACACATATTCCTCCTCCTTCTTTGGTGCTCCTTTATATTAGCAGAACTCTGCCTCTGCAGGTAGCACTCCCTGCTGCAGGTTGTTTCAAGACGTTGCGTCGTGATATCATGCAGATTCATGCAGGAGCAACAAACCACGCTACTTCGTGGGCAGTTGTGAGGAGTCAGCATGTGGATGAGAGAGCCAGGCGAAGTCGTTGACAGGCTACATTTCCTCGGGACACACGATAATTGCCTGTATCTACTCAGGGGTGAAGAGGCCATGATTATTGGGGGTGGAATGAGCTGGATAGCGCCATCCCTGGAAGAACAGTTGTCGATGATGGACTTCGACCCTGACAGGCTCAAGTATCTAGTGATTCTTCACTCTCATTTTGACCACTGTGGAGCCGTGCCTTATCTGAAAAGGAAGTTTCCGCGAATACGGGTGGTCGCCTCTGCACACGCTGCGAAGGTGTTTGCTAGGGAAAAGGTGCTGAGTTTCATCGCGACTGCCAACAAGCAAATGATTGACAGGCTGGGGCTCCAAGATGAGTACGAAAGACTAAACCTGAGCTTTGATGGGATTCAGGTCGACCGTATCGTGGCCGAGAAGGACATCATAGACCTTGGTGATGGCATTGAAGTCAATTTCTTGGAAACACCGGGGCATACCAAGTGTTCTGTTGCAGCGTACGTTCCGAAGTTAAAGGCCTTGTTTCCTTCGGATGCTGCCCCTCCTCCCACAGAGGATGAGAATGAAGTGTTCTATCCAGGGCCTCAGTACGACTTCTCCATGTATGAGGAGTCTCTGAAGAAGCTGGCCAGTTGCGAAGTTGAAATATGCGCTTTCGAGCATTATGGCGTTGTTACCGATGACCAGGCGAGGAAGATACTGTGTCAGGGGCTGAACCAAACAGAAGCGTTCAAGAACCGTATTGTTGAGTTGTACCGGGAGACAGGCGGTCTGGATGAGACAGTACAAAGGGTTGGGGCTGAAACAGTGAAGGGTAGCAAGTTTGGATTCATCGACGCGGAACTCGAGACTATTATTCTGCAGGCCGTTGTCCGCAACGCGCTCCGCGATGCTAGACTCCTCGATGAGGCCCCCGCGTCATAATTGTTGCCCGGGAGCCATCGAAATCACTCTGCTGTTTACTAGCACTTGCTGCTCTTGTGACCAAGTGATAGGATGGATTTAATGGAAAAGGCAAAACCGCCGGTGGCGGAGCTATTCTCTCCCCGCGGAGTAGCTATAGTTGGTGTGTCTTCAACACAGAAATACTCTTTCGCGATACATGTTGTTGAATCTCTCAAAGAAGCAGGGTTCCCCGCTATCTATCCGGTTAACCCGAAGCATAGTGAGGTGCTCGGGTTGCCGTGCTATCCTAGCCTTCGGGCCATCCCTGGGGTGGTGGACCACGTTGTAGTCAGCATACCTGCGGAGTCGGCACTAGCCTTGCTGGATGATTGTGCTGCCAAGGGTGTCAAATCAGTCCATTTCTTCACCGCTGGTTTCAGCGAGAGTGGCTGGACTGACCGGGCGGAACTTGAGAACGCAATGTTGACGAAGGCAAGGGCTGGCGGCTTTCGCATCATTGGCCCGAACTGTGTGGGCCTGTTCGTGCCAAAGAGCCGCTTGGTCAACTCGATGGGAATGCCTCTGGAACCAGGACCAATCGCCTTCATTTCTCAGAGCGGAGGCCACGCACAGAATCTCCCTTTCTACACTGCCCCGAGAGGCTTGCGCTTCAGCAAGGTGGTCAGCTACGGAAATGGGCTGGATGTTGACGAGAGTGAGCTCCTGCAGCATTTCGCTCAAGACCCAGAGACCGAGATCATTGCCGCCTACATTGAGGGGGTAAAAGATGGGAAGCGTTTTCTGGCTGCACTTGAGCAAGCGGCCAACCGAAAGCCTGTGGTCATCTACAAAGGTGGTGTAACAGAGAGTGGCAAGCGAGCCGCTCACGGGCATACAGCCAGCCTGACCAGCTCGGCGGTCGTTTTCAGCGCCGTCTGCCGCCAGTTGAGGACGATCCAGGTTGACGATATCGAAGAGCTAATTGATGTGTTGGTGGCGCTTCGTTTCGCCAACCCTCTCCCGCGAGGCAGTGGTGCTGCCGTAGTAGGCACTGGCGGCGGCCCAAGTGTTCTCGCTGGCGACGGAATGGAAGAAGCCGGACTCTGCTTGCCGCATCTCTCATCAGAGGTACAGGCAGAATTGAGGCAGTTTTTGCCAATGGCTGGTGCTATCTTCAGTAACCCGGTGGATGCGACGAATCTTCTATTTCCAGAGGCTATCTCCGCAACCATGCGCACGCTTGGAGAAATGCCGGACATTCATATGCTTGTCTACCATCTAGGCTTTCACCCGGTCAGCCGCTGGGGGGGTGGTCGGCTTTCTTCGGCGGCCTTTCTGCAACCCGCGGTCGATGCCCTGACACTGGCGCAAAGGACGACGGGCAAACCTGTTCTGCTGGCATTGCGCCCGCCACCGGACTTGGACGGGATGAAGGAC
>JAUVVE010000047.1 GCA_030604795.1 Dehalococcoidia bacterium
GCCACCGGTATTGGGCAGTTCTCGAATATCAACTCGACTGTTGACGACCCGCGTATGCCGAGCTTATGCTCCTCTTTGCCTACGGAGAAACCGGGAGTGCCTTTTTCGACAATAAAGGCGTTTATGCCGCGGTGCCCCAGCGACTTGTCAACAGTGGCGAAAACCACGGCAATTTCGGCTTCAGCACCATTGGTGATGAAAATCTTGGTGCCATTGAGGACGTAATTCTCGCCCTGCAACGCGGCAGCGGTCTCCAGAGCTGCGGCATCGCTTCCAGCGCCAGGCTCCGTCAGGGCGAAACAAGCCAGCTTCTCGCCTTTGGCTACAGGCGTAACGAACTTCCGCTTCTGTTCCTCGTTGCCGAATTTGTAAATGGGGTAGCAAGCTAGGGACAGGCTCGCCAGAAAAACGGTGCCCACTGAAGCTGAAGCTCGACATAGCTCCTCCGCGGCGATAGCCATGGACATGTAATCGCCCTCGCTACCGCCGTATTCTTCGGCAATAGTAATGCCGAAGAGACCTAGTCCGGCCGCCTTTTGGATGATTTCGGCGGGACATTTAGCCTCCTCGTCAATCTGCGCTGCTAAGGGTTTCACCTCATTGGTGGCGAAATCACGCACCATGGCCTGAAACATCTTCTGTTCTTCAGTTAGCTCAAAATCCATCGCGTCCTCCTCTAGTTGATCCTAGTGCAGCTCTGTCGCTCAGTCATTCTTAGAAAACGAGGTATTCCTTTTGAGTGCCGAAGATTTGGCGTAGCACGTCAGATTTCACCGACGCTGGCATATGCCTCAACACACTCAATAAAGGCTGGCATGGTGTTGTCCTGACTGCGAGCAACGGCATCCAAGTTCCTAAGTGCTTTGTTGACCTTATCATTGTCTCGATTTCTCTTCACCTGGCCTAAGCGCTGTGTTTGCTTCTTTTGCTGCTCTGGGTCAACGCGCAGTAGTCCCGATATTTGGGGTGTTGGAGAGACGAATTTGTTGACGCCTACTACGATGGATTTCTCCTCTTCGATAGCCTTCTGCTGGCGATAAGAGCTTTCCTGGATTTCTCTCTGCTGGAACCCTTGCTCGATGGCAGCCAGTGCACCGCCGAGTTTGCCAATCTTGTCAAGGTACTCGGTAGTCTGCCTTTCTAAAGCATCAGTGAGAGATTCTATGTAGTAAGAACCTCCAAGAGGATCGACGACGTCACCGATGCCGTTCTCATAGGCCAGGAGTTGCTGAGTGCGTAAAGAAATGGTTACTGCATCTTGTGATGGCGTAGCGTAGGCCTCATCGAAAGAGCAAGCATGAAGTGACTGCGTCCCGCCCAGAGTTGCGGCTAGCGCTTGGATAGCTACTCTAACAGTATTGTTGTACGGCTGCTGGGCAGTAAGAGTGGAGCCGGCAGTCTGAGTGTGGAAACGCAGCATCAAAGAACGGGGATCTTTGGCTTTGAATCTTTGGCTCATAATCTTGGCCCAAAGGCGACGTGCTGCCCTGAATTTGGCTACCTCCTCAAAAAGGTTGTTGTGACTGATGAAGAAGAATGAGAGCCTGCCGGCAAACTTATCCACGTCCAGTCCCGCGTCGATGGCAGCTTGTACATAGGCAATGCCGTCGGCCAAAGTGAAGGCAATCTCCTGTGCAGCAGTGGCTCCGGCTTCCCGAATGTGATAGCCGCTAATGCTGATAGTATTCCAGCGGGGGACGTTCTGACTGCAGTAGGCAAAGATGTCAGTGGTGAGACGCATCGAAGGACGGGGCGGGAAAATATGAGTCCCCCGGGCAATGTATTCTTTGAGGATGTCGTTTTGGATGGTTCCGTCGAGTTTGGCCGGGTCAATCCCCTGTTTCTTGGCCAAGGCGACATACATGGCAAGTAGAATGGATGCTGTAGAGTTAATGGTCATGGAGGTGCTGATCTTGTCCAGGGGAATATCTTTGAACAGGACCTCTATATCCTCCAAGGTGTCTATGGCCACCCCAACCTTGCCAACTTCGCCCTGGGCTATGGGGTGGTCAGAGTCATAGCCGATCTGTGTCGGCAGGTCGAAAGCGATGCTCAAACCAGTTTGCCCCTGCTCCAGGAGGTAGCGGTAGCGACGGTTGGACTCTTCAGCGGTGCCAAAGCCAGCGTACTGACGCATTGTCCATAGCCTGCCGCGATACACGGTTGGCTGGATACCGCGCGTGAAGGGGTATTCCCCGGGATACCCCAAAGCCCCAGAGTAGTCGAAATCTGGTATGTCTTCAGGAGCGTAGACAGGAGAGATGTCTATCCCGGAGCTAGTCTGGAACTCCTCTTGTCTTTCGGGGAAACGCTTCAGTGCTGTGCTTAGGGTGGTTTCTTCCCATTCTCGCTTGTCTTGGCTTGGCATAGGTTATCTCCTTGGTTGCGTGTATTGTTGCGAGCCCAGACATTTTATCATAGGGCAAGACACGCAGGAAAGTATTGGTTGTGCGGTGTCTATTGCTTTTGCGTCCCTCTGTTGTTGGATGCTGCGTTCCGTCGAGGCAATGTGCGGAGCACAACGTGCTTTGCAACTGGGAATGGAATGGGCTACAATAGTGGGCGCTTTTGTGGCCCATAATTCAAGGGGGAGAATTGAATGACCAAGAACGAGATACTGAGTCAAGCCAGGAAAGAAAAAAGGACACAGTTGACGGAGATTGAGTCCAAGGAACTCCTGAAGGAGGCTGGCATACCCGTTGTAGAAGCCAAGCTGGCCCGGACGAAGAAGGAAGCAGTTGCTCTAAGCAAGGGGCTTGGGTTTCCCGTGGTGCTCAAGGTAGTGTCGCCCGACGTTATCCATAAGAGCGATTCTGGCGGTGTCAAGTTGGGGTTGAACAATATGGCTCAGGTAGGGAAAGCGTATAGGGAAATCCGCCTGGCTGTCAAACAGCACTACCCCAAGGCAAAGATCAAGGGCATTTCGGTGCAGGAAATGGCTCGTCCTGGCGTCGAGGTAATCATTGGCATGACCAAAGATGCTCAATTCGGTCCCGTGCTGATGTTTGGTCTGGGCGGGATACTCGTCGAGGTGCTAAAAGATATTTCCTTCCGAATAGTCCCCCTGACTAAGAGAGATGCCCGAGAGATGATAAAGGAGATTAAGGGTTATCCCTTGTTGGAAGGTTACAGGGGGCAGGAGCCAGCTGACATCCCGCTTCTGGAAGACCTGATGGTAAAGGTTTCTGATTTCGTTGACAAGAATCCGGAGATAAAAGAGCTTGACCTTAACCCGCTTTTTGCATACAAGGATGGGGCAGTGGCGGTTGACGCCAGGGTGATT
Organism: Dehalococcoidia bacterium; assembly: GCA_030604795.1. Taxonomy (GTDB): domain Bacteria; phylum Chloroflexota; class Dehalococcoidia; order GIF9; family UBA5629; genus JAUVVE01. The sequence continues at coordinate 3,284 of JAUVVE010000047.1, forward strand.
CTAGAGGATTCCTCGTAACCGCGAGTATTGGCTAAGTCGAGCCAAAGCCCTGATGGCTCTTTCTGGAGTGCGGAAGCCTGCAACCTTGCCTGACTCTTGTAGCACCTTTATGGCTTCATCACCGTAAGGTCCGTAGATACAGCACGTAAGAGGCTTGTCTTGGTGGGCGGCAGCCAGACCAATCAAGAGTTGGCAAAGGCTGGTGGCCCATTTGTCGTCAAAGGCGGCTCCAATATACAGGACGGCACCTAGTGCATCGTCGGACAGCAAGGCCTCCAAGCCGTCCACCATCGGTTTCACAACATCCTGCGAACCCATCATCGCTGGCCATATATCTACTGGATTGCTGATTCTTAGCCAAGAAGGCGCCATCGCGCCAAGCAGCTTTTCGGTGTTGGCGGATAGTTCGCCGGTCTCAAGGCTGAACTGTTGACAACCATCTATGGCTACAATGCCCAATGCCCCACTGATGGTGACAACTCCGACTCCTGGCTTCTGCATTGGTGGAAGTATGGCGAATGTCCCGGCTAGATCAATGAACTCCTGTAAATCGCCCGCCTGGATGATACCGACCTGCTTCAGGCTTGCCTCCCACACCTCACTTCTACCTACCAAGGAACCGGTATGAGATTGCGCTGCCTTGGCAGCTTGTTCGCTCCTCCCCGTTTTGAAGGCGAGCACGGGCTTCTTGGGCGTAATGCGCCTGGCTGTGTCAATGAGTGTCTTCGTGTCGTGTGCACCTTCGATATGCAGCGCAATGACGTTGATTTCGGGGTCGTTTTCGAAGTACTCTAGGCCCTCTGCGAAATGAATGTCGCAAGCATTGCCTAAGTCAATGCCCTTGCCTACTAACGTTGCTTCCGGAAACCCGACGAAGAAGACGCCGGTTTGGCAAATGATGCCAATTGGCTGTTTCTTCATTCTTATTCTCACGAACGAGGTACTGAAATTGAAAAACGCATTAGCAGTGCCAAAGGTGTTAGGGCCCAATATGCGTGTGTTGCTGCTTTGGACGATGTCGGTTAACTCTTGTTGGAGTTGTCTGCCTTGGTCATCACTGGCATCGGCAAAGCCCTGTGCCACTACTATTACAGACCGAATATTGCTGTCACTACATTCCTTGACCAGGCGTGGGACTAGAGCACGCGGTGTTGCTATTACGGCCAGGTCGATGTCCTCAGTGACCTCCGTAATGCTGGAGTAGGCCTTTACGCCGAGGATTTCGGTAGCATTAGGATTAACTGGGTAGATTCTGCCCTGGTAACCGTAGCTGAGTAAGTGTTCGAGTATGTTAAAGGAACCTTCACCGGTGTCTCGCGAGACTCCGATAAGGGCGACCGAGTGTGGCTCCATGAACTGCTTCATCTGCTTGATGGTTTGCATAGGGCTGCATCTCGCTTATCTTGGGCGGCGGTCAGTCTGTAAGTCTAGTTAGTGGTCGCCCAGGTTGTCAAGGAAAGGGCCGAACTTGACAGAGATTGAAAGCCTTTGCTAGTATGGGTTTCTCGAGGGGATATAGCTCAATAGGGAGAGCGCTGCGTTCGCATCGCAGAGGTCGGGGGTTCGAATCCCCCTATCTCCACCAGACCGCACAGCAGAAAGCCCTGCCACCATGTCCTGAAGTGTCCTTTCAGCTTCTTTGGCCTACGCTGGCACGAGTGGAAGCGAAGGCGAGGGGAGTACGGCTATCGAAGAGCCCCAGGTCTAGCATGAAGGCTGCTTGCCGAGCTGAGATATTCCGGGTTTGGTTCTCTGCGTAGGCGGTGATTGCTATGGGCGTGGTGCTTGGATGATTCCTGCTTGACCTCTGAGAAGCTGCCTGGCACCAGGGGTTACACATAATCCTCGGCATGGAAGGCGAGGGCAAGACATCCTGGCCCCGTGGCAAAGCCTATGATCGGGCTGAACTCGGTAACACGTAATTCGGCGCAGTTGAAGCCGGTTTCCACGTGGCGACGCAGATTCTCAGCCTGTTCCGGTGCATTGGCGTGCTGGATGACAGCACGCAATGCCTTCTGTCCCACCTGAGCACGCATCATAGAGAGCATGCGGTTGATACCCGCCTTCTCACTGCGAGCCACACCCACGAGCTTTACCCTGCCTTGGCCTATGGTAAAAACCGGCTTGAGGCTGAGTGCTGAGGCTGCTGAGGGCAGTGGAGAAGGCACACGACCAGTACGGGCTAGGTATTTTGGCGCTACTATCAGTCCGTAGAGGTGGACTCTGTGCGTCATTTCCGCTACCAGCCCTTTTATCTCCTCTAACGTGGCTCCGGAAGATGCAGCTCCAGCCGCAGCTAGGTCAATCAAAGCCTGGCCTCCGGCCGCTGTACCCGTATCAACAACATGGACAATTGTGTCCTTGGGCATCCGTTCCGCCGCGGAGCGGGCGGAGTCATACATCATACTGATCTTCGAGGGGACAGTGAGGCATAGGATGCTCTCCGCCTCGTTCAACGCCTCCTCGTACGCCTTGAGATAGTCGCCAGGGGAAGGGGCACTCGTTCGGAAAGGCCGTTCATAGGCTAGTTGCTTGTAGACCTCCGCGGTTGAGATATCAACTCCGTCGAGGTGATTGTGTCCATCGAGCACGAAGGGCACAGGGACCACCTTGATATTGTGCTGTCGCACTTGGTCAGGGGGCAGGCACGAATTGCTGGAGGTTACGATAGCGACCTTCATTGATACCTCGCTATGCGATGCGCTTTCATAGTATCAGGCGCCAGTCTAGATGTCAATCTGCTTAATAGGACCGAATCATATGGGAGGCCGACGATTAGCTGTTTCTGAGCCCGCCACCGCTACTGTATTGTGCCGTGTGGGATGTTGATGGTACAGCTTTGCTTTGGGCGGTGGGGGTGTGCTGGCGTGTTGCTTCTGGCATGGCATGGGCCCCAGCCTCGGCTCATTGGCTGAGGAGTTCGGAATGTGAGGGGATGGCTTTGGGGGGGGGCGGAACAACTGTGTTTGGAGTGGCCGACCCGCTCATGCTAGATGGGCTCTGGGTTTATGGCCGAACAGATTGCGACCAGCCCTTGGCTTTGATGGAACACTGGATTTGTTGCATTGCCAATAGCCCGTTGTTATAATTAGTGATACGTCAGGTGGGAATGGTATCGGCGAGGTGGAAGACGCGCGAAGGATTGCGCCTCCTTGTGATGCTAGTTCTGCCAGAACACTGATAAGGGGTGGTAAAATGGCTAAGAAGCC
>JAUVVE010000120.1 GCA_030604795.1 Dehalococcoidia bacterium
CCCTGCCCGTGACTTCCAGACTTGAGCCTACAGTGCCCTGTTCAGCACTTAGGCCGATAGATGGCAAGACAGTGAACTCACGATCAAAGGTGTCGTCGCCTGCCTTAAGCGTGACCTTGTGTTGGCCTCTGGGCGCTTCAGGTACGGTGAAGGTTATAGCGATGCAGCCCTCGTCGATCTCGCCCTCGGCCAGAAGCTGCATGGCTTCTCCCCAATAAAGGTGGTAACTACCACTGCCATAGCCACATGCGGAGGGTACGGTTACCTGTGTGCCGACGATTCCCTGTGCTGGGCTCAGTGCTAGGCCACTGGCATCAGCCGTGGTGGGTATGAGGTATGCGGTCAGCCAGACTAAGACCAATACTCCAGCCAGAGTTCTTGCTTTCATCGATATCTCCAGATCATGTTGCCCGCTATCATAGCACAAAATCTGTAAGAAGAGATAGGAGGTTGTTTGTTTGTCACCCTGACACGGAGCCCCGAGGCGAAGCCCTGAACCCTTCCGTTCGTGCCATTCTGAGGTTGCGCTTCACCACTGTCATTCTGAGGCAGCGCAGCGACCGAAGAATCTCGCTCAGGCATAACTCCGCGAAAGGGCAGCGAAGGAGCAGCGAAGGGGTCAGAATGGCAGGTGAGCTTTCTGGACGCTCCGGATAGAGCAGCGGTACGCCAGTCTTCCAGACGCAGTTTGTCAGACGTCTTTGGATAAGGTTGCCAGAAATTCAGCATTTGTCTGGGTCTTGGCCACGCGGTCAAGCAGTCTTTCCGTGGCCTCAGTGCCGTTTGGTGAGTCGTCAGCCAGCATGCTGACTATGCGGCGCAGTAGCCGAACCTGTTTTGCGGTGTTCTCATCGAGTAGCAGCTCCTCACGGCGAGTGCCGCTATGCAGGATATCCATAGCTGGGAAGACTCTCTTTTCAGCCAGACGGCGGTCGAGGTGTAGTTCCATGTTGCCGGTGCCCTTGAATTCCTCGTAAATCAACTCGTCCATGCGGCTTCCAGTATCGACCAGGCAAGTAGCGATGATGGTCAAGCTACCGCCCTCTTCGGTATTGCGGGCTGTGCCGAAGAAGCGTTTTGGTGGATGGAGAGCTACGGAGTCAATACCGCCGGAGAGCGTACGGCCACTGGGAGGCATCGCTAGATTATAGGCGCGGGTCAACCGCGTAATGCCATCAAGCAGAATAACCACATCCAAGCCTGTTTCTACTAGCCTCTTGGCGCGCTCTAGAGCCAATTCAGCTACTCGAGTTTGGTTCTCCACTGGCTCGTCAAAAGTGGCGCCGATAACTTCGGCTTTCACCGAGCGCTTCATGTCGGTGACTTCCTCAGGTCGTTCGCCGATGAGGCAGATCATCAGGTGAGTGTCACTGTAGACAGACGTGATGGCATTGGCTATGTACTTCAGGAGGACAGTCTTGCCAGCTTTAGGCGGTGACACGATAAGCCCGCGCTGGCCTCGGCCGATGGGCGCTATCAGGTTGACGAGCCTCGTCGACAAGCAGGCGGGATCGGTCTCCAGATTGAACATCTTATCGGGGAAAGTGGGTGTGAGAGAGCTGAAATGGCGGCGGTTCCGACATTGCTCAGGGTCAAGCCCGTTGATTGCTTCCACACGGAGTAGGCTGCAATACCTTTCCCCATTCTTGGGTGGTCGGCCTTGCCCCGAAACCGTGTCACCATTCCTTAAACTGAAGCGACGGATCTGGGAATTAGAAATGTAGATGTCGTCCGCTCCGGGAAGGAGGCTATCCTGGCGCAGGAAGCCATAGCCCTCGTCAACAGGATCCAAGACACCACTGACGAACAGATAACCCTGCTGCTCGGTTTGGGCTTGGACCAGGCGCATGATGATGTCCGACTTCTTCAGTCCGCTGGACCCTTCGATTCCTTGCTGTTTGGCTAGCTCCAGCAATTCATCCCGAGTTTTGTCTTCCAATTCAGCGATATTCATATCGATAACCTTTCACATATTCCTAGCTTGGGGGATATCCCTTCTAATCGGGTTACACTGGCGGTTCACGGTCCACAAGCTATGTTCGTCACGTGTTCTTGCCTTCGCCCATGACTTTGCGCCAGTCCTCCATGAAGCGGCTAACGCCAATATCAGTCAGCGGATGTCTAATCATCTGTATCAGCACCTGGTGGGGAACGGTCGCAATTTGGGCACCAGCTTCAGCCGCTTGCACACAGTGATGGGGATGTCTGATACTGGCAGCAATCACCTGCGTCTTAATAGAATCTGGGTATTTCTTGAACACCTCAACAATATCTCCTACCAGCCTCATGCCGTTTTCGCCGATGTCGTCCAGTCTACCGACGAAAGGACTGACAAAGGTAGCACCGGCTGCAGCTGCCAGAAGAGCCTGGTTCACAGAGAAACACAGGGTGAAGTTCACTCTTATGCCTTCCCTGGCCAATTGATGGGTAGCTTCAACGCCTTCAAGGCTCGCCGGGATTTTTACCACTACATTCTCTGCCCAGGCGGCTATTTGCCTGGCTTCGGCAACCATCCCTGCGACGTCCTGGCTTAGCACCTCGGTTGATACCGGACCGGGGACAATGGAACATATTTCCTGGACAAGCCGTTTGTAATCTACCTTGCCCTCCTTGGACACCAGGCTGGGGTTGGTGGTTACCCCGGTGATTACCCCAAGCTGAACTCCGTGGCGGATATGGTCGATATTAGCCGTATCTAGAAATAGACGCATCTTTTTGTCCCAAGGGTAATGAAGCTGATAACAGACTCATGACAATGGCAGTGTCACTTGGGTACCTTCAACCAGGGTCTCCTTGGCAGCTCCAACGAAGCCGGTAAACAGAGGGTGGGGCCGGTTAGGGCGCGACTTGAACTCAGCGTGGAACTGACAGGCCACCAGCCAGGGGTGGTCTTTGACCTCAACTATTTCCACCAGCTTCTCATCCGGTGACAACCCGCTGGCGATAAGCCCTTTTTGCGCCAGTGACTCGCGGAAGCGGTTGTTGAACTCAAAGCGGTGTCGATGGCGTTCATAAACCACCGTTTCACCATAAGAGTGAGCTGCTTGTGTCCTCGGGACCACGTGGCAAGGGTAGGCGCCCAGTCTCATGGTTCCCCCTTTATCGCTGACCTGATCCTGTTCCGGAAGCAAATGAATGACCGGATACGGGGTATTGGGGTCGAACTCGGTAGAGTTAACCAGCTCACTGTCCAGGGCGTGGCGCCCAAATTCAATAACGGCGACCTCCATGCCCAAGCACAAGCCAAGGTAGGGAATGTCGTTTTCTCTGGCATAGCTAGTCGCGGCTATCATTCCTTCTATACCGCGGTAGCCGAAACCGCCAGGGACGATAATGCCTTGGGCTGACCTCAATGGATTATCATTGCCATCAGTTTGCAGGTCTTCAGACTGCACCCACAGTATCTTTATCTCTCGGTCGTGATAGAGTGCGGCGTGGCACAAAGCTTCACGCACTGAATAGTAAGCATCTTGGAGCTCCACGTATTTGCCTACCAGGGCTATAGTCACTGGCTCCTTTGGAGTTTTCAGTTTGTCCACCATCTGCCGCCAGTCATCCAGGTCGGCGTTGTTGGCCTCAAGCCCGAGCCGGTCGACGATTAAATCGCTCAGCCCCGCCTCCTCAAGCATTAGTGGCACCTCGTAGATTGTCTCGGCGGTGACTAGAGGTATGACGGCGTGTTCATCCACATCGCAGAACAGGGAGATCTTGTC
>JAUVVE010000049.1 GCA_030604795.1 Dehalococcoidia bacterium
ACTCAAGATTATAGGCCGTAGGCGGTGTTCTCAAATCCACAGTCTCCACTATCTCAAGTCCATAGCTCTCCAGTCCGATCACCTTCTTGGGATTGTTGGTCAGCAGGCGAATCTTATGTAAACCGAGATCAGCCAGAATCTGGGCTCCAATACCATAATCTCGCAGATCGGCATCAAATCCCAGGGCGATGTTGGCTTCTACAGTATCTAAGCCCTGGTCCTGAAGAGCATAAGCGCGTAGCTTATTATGAAAGCCTATCCCTCGCCCCTCCTGCCGCATGTACAGAAACACCCCCTGCTCCGCGTCAGCAATTCTCTGCATCGCCAAAGCAATTTGCCCCCCACAGTCACAGCGTAGACTGCCGAAAACGTCACCAGTAAGACACTCGCTGTGAACTCGTACCAGCACGGGGGCATCACCTGCTATATCACCTTTAACCAGAGCCATGTGCTCGCCTCGATCAACCTTGCTCTTATAAGCCATAATAACAAAGTCGCCATACTTACTGGGCAACTTTGCCTCAGCCACCCGCTCAACCAGTTTCTCATGGCGGCGACGATAAGCAATCAAATCGGCTATGCTTACAATCTTGATTCCAAACTTGTCTGCCATGTCTTCAAGCTGAGGTAAGCGCGCCATACTGCCGTCATCGTTCATGACCTCACAAATGACCCCGGCGGGGTAAAGCCCAGCCAGCCTAGCCAAATCCATTATGGCCTCAGTATGGCCAGCTCGCACCAACACACCGCCCTCTCTGGCCCGCAGAGGAAACATGTGCCCGGGACGAGCTATGTCTTCAGGTTTGGTACTGGGGTCGAGCATAGTCTTAATGGTTGTCGCCCGGTCATAGGCAGAAATACCACTGGACGTCTTATGCTTAGCTTCAACAGACACAGCAAAGGCTGTCGAGAACTTCGAGGTATTCTCCTGAACCATCGGGGGAATCTGCAACTCGTCTAATCTCTGACCAATGATGGGTAGACAGATCAGACCTCGAGCGTACTTCGTCATGAAATTGATGGCCTCCGAAGTGACCTTTTCCGCAGCTATCGCCAGGTCACCTTCATTCTCTCGGTTTTCATCATCAACAATAATAACGAATTTACCAGCTCTGATATCCTGAACTGCCTCTGGCACGGTAGCCAACATCATCAGACTTTACCTCGCCTTCAAGAAACCGTACTCTTCCAGAAAATCTAGCGTGACACCCTTACCATCCTCGCGCCTAAGCCGCTCCACATACTTGGCGATAATGTCCGCCTCAATGTTAACCATGTCACCAGGCCTCATGCTGCCTGAAGTAGTATGCTCCCGAGTATAGGCAACGAGGGAGACCGAAAACGAAGAATCATCGCAATCAACAATGGTAAGGCTAGCACCATCAATAGCAATGAAGCCCTTGCTCACCATATAAGGCATCAGTTCGGCAGGTGCCGAAATCCTGGCAATAACAGCTCCTGCTTCGGGCGTCAACGCCATTACTCTGCCCGTTCCATCCACATGTCCTTGTACCAGATGACCACCAAAGCGACCGCCAGCCAGCATGGCTCTCTCCAGATTTACCAGGTCACCATAGTCAAGGCTGCCGATATTAGTGCGCCGGGCTGTTTCAGGCATGATATCAACGGAGAAAACGTCCACCCCCGTTGACGTCACCGTCACGCAAGCCCCATTGATAGCTATGCTATCACCTGGCTTGATATCCTCGAGCACCTTTCTGGCCTCAACAGTCAGTTGACCAGTGCGCGCTCCCCTGACTATACCAATCTCCTCAACTATGCCGGTGAACATCCTACTTGCCGCCCAAATATCCACTGACCAGAACGTCTTCACCAAACTCGCTTATTTTGGCCCGCTCGAGACGGAGAGCTTCGGCAACCACACCGACTCCGTGGCCACCTACAGCGCTCTTGGCGCCGTCCCCCCCGATTATGATGGGTGAGACAAAAGCCAGCACTTTGTCCACCAAACCGCTGTCAAAGAGCGAACCGAAGAGCGTGTTTCCACCTTCTACCAGAACACTGGTGACCTGGCGTTTGCCCAACATACTAAGTAGCTCCGCCAAGTCCATTGTGTCCCCCTCGGCCGTTACCTCCACAACCTCGGCACCCGCCTTCCTCAAGGCTTCTGCCTTTTTGGCATCAAAAGGCTTGGCCACAGCAACAAGGGTCTTTCCGGGTTCCGCAAAAAGCCGCGCTGACAGCGGCGTCCGTCCCCTGCCATCAACGATTACCCTCAATGGCTGCAGCCTGGTCTTGCCCCCCTTGCCGCTGCACCCCCTGGCCGAAAGCTGAGGGTCATCAACGACAACGGTATTCGCCCCCACCATAACAGCGTCAACTATATGCCGTAGGTAATGAACGAAGTTCCTTGCCTCGTCACCGCTTATCCACTTAGAATCGCCATTCTGAGTAGCAATCTTACCATCCAGGCTCATGGCGAACTTGGCGATAACAAAAGGCAAACCAGTAGTAATGAACTTGATGTAGCCTTCGTTTACTTCCCGAGCTTTCTCTTCATGGTCACCAATGAAAGTGTTTATGCCAGCTTCCTCCAGTTGTTTCAGCCCGCGCCCTGAAACGAGAGGATTAGGGTCAAGCAGGGCCATATGGACTTCAGAAATGCCGGCATCAGTTATGGCCTTGGTACAGGGTGGAGTACGTCCCTGGCGACAGCAAGGCTCCAAGGTAACGTACATCGTTGCCCCTTGAGCCCGGTCTCCAGCCTGGTGAAGAGCCATTACTTCGGCATGCACTGAGCCCGGTGGCTGCGTGTACCCCAAGCCGACAACTACCCCATCTCTGACCACCACGGCGCCTACTGCTGGATTAGGACTGGTGTACCCCAGAGCCAATCCAGCCAGGGACAAGGCGGATTCCATGAAATCCACAGGGCGTGCTAACACTTATGACCCCTCGGCAGAATCTTCACAATACTCACTAGAACCAAGTCCAGTCTCCACCCCATGCTCTCTCCCTAATTCGGCGCACCTCCACATTCCGTCCCCGCGAAAGGTTAGTCAAAGACAGAAGAACTGTCCAGTGTTCACCTTATGATAGCGGGTAATCGACAGTTTAGCAACAGCCGCGCAACGAGAAGATCTCGTATCTAGAAGACAGGAAGCTTTTCCCAGACGACGGTAGACACCAGGCGGCTGGGTTCGGTTCACAGGCAGATGACCACTAACAATCCTGCCTTTGGCAGTTCTCGCTCCGGTTGGCCGCTGGCTCAGCCTCATAGCTTGGTGCCCCATTCTAGCATCAAGCTTCGTCAGAGTGCAAACTGCTCTGTATGCAGAAATAGCCCTCTTGGCTGGTGAGGTCGGTTAAGAGGGCCTATCGAACCTCAGCGGATCTCATAAACCATCTGGACGATGACTTGAATCTCCAGTTCTCCAGGGCTGATGGGAGTTGTGGAAGGAGTTCCTGCCATGGCCTCTTCCATATACAAGCCTCGTACTGGTGGCACATAAGCAGTGCCTTCAGAGATATAGATTGGCTTGCCTAGTTCTATTCCAGCAACATCAGCCATTTGCTCTGCTTTTGTCATAGCATCTTCCACTGCCTTCTCTCGTGCCTCCTTGTAATAGGAAGTTGGATCATCAACAGTGAAACTTATATCCTCGATTCGGGTCAGATCACCCCCAGCCGCAGCTACAGCATCAATCACGGTGCCAGCTTTGTCCACTTCCCTTATCTTGGCAATCACTATGTTGGTCACTCGATAACCGGTTATCTCGTCCTTATTCTCCCTTTCAATCCATCTCCGGACGGGATAGATGCTAAACCGCTGAGTTTGAATATCCTTCTCAGATACACCGCTACTTTTCAGTACTTTCACAACATCATCCATAGCCTCAGCTGCCTCTCGCTGTGCCACAGCTACCGTCGGGGCCTCAGCTTCTACGCCAAGACGCAGCAACGCAGTATCGGGAACCGCCGTCACCTTGCCTTCACCAGTTACCGCCAGGCCGACATTTTGCTGGCTGAAAACTATGCCGAGTTGCCCACTAAGGTCAGCCGCTTCCACCCAGGCCGAAATGGACGGCGCAGAGTCATTCTGAGACTCCGCAGGCATGCAGCTTCCAGCCCCCAGCACAACCACAGCTAAGAGTAAACCGGACAACAACCGAAATCTTCTCATTTGCATCTCCTCTCAATTGTTTATTTCTGGCGCCCAGTCGCCTGTTCTATTCTCCCATGAACACCGTCTCTTCCAGTCACGATGTCCTGCCGCCCCATGTTAGTATTATAACGCCAAACTGACTTCTTCGTTTAGCCCAAAGATAGCAGAAAAAGGCCATATAGAATATAATAACAGACGCCTGGCGCAAGGCACCAATTGTGGTAAACCAATGAGATTTGTTCGCGATATCGTTGCACCTCTTGTGGCAGCTCTAGTCATTTCCGCTCTTTTCCAGGTCACGGTCGCAAGTTTCAAAGTGTATGGCTCATCTATGTTGCCCAACATCCAACCTGGTGAGTACGTTATGGTCAGCAAAGCGGCTTATTTCGTTCACCCGCCTGAGCGCGGAGAGGTAATCGTCTTTCACTCCCCACACAGCCCCAACTCCGACCTTATCAAGCGAATCATCGCTCTACCCGGTGACACGGTCGAGGTCAGGGACGGCACGGTGTTCGTCAACGACACTCCATTAGTCGAGCCCTATATTCCGGAACCACCCAAGTATGCTTATCCCCACCAAAAGATCCTGGCCGACTACTACTTTGTTCTCGGAGACAATCGCAACAACAGCTCCGACTCCCACAAGGGTTGGACGGTCCCTCGCGAGAATATTGTGGGTAGAGCTTGGCTCACCTACTGGCCAGCTCACCAATGGAGAACCATAGAACACTATTCCCTAGACGCAGACAGAGAGGTGGCCACGCTCGGTACACCGGGGCCGACTACGGAAGCAGCATGTCCAACCAGGTAACGCAGATCTTCAAAGACACCGGTGCCATGCTCGAGGGGCACTTCCTGCTTACTTCGGGCCTCCACTCGCCGGTATATTGGGAGAAGTTTCGCATTCTGCAATACCCACATCATACCGAGAAGCTCTGCCAGCTCATCGCCAGGCATTTCAAGGACAACGAAGTCCAGGTAGTTGCCGGACCAACCACCGGTGGCGTTATCCTCGCCTTCGAAGCCGCCAGGCAACTGGGGGTGAAGTGTATATTCGCTGAGAAGGAGGGTGAACACAGGGTTTTCCGGCGTGGTTTCACCCTTAATCCTGGCGACCGTGTCTTGATTGTTGACGATGTGTTGACCACTGGCGGTTCCATTACCGAAGTAATGAAAGCCGTCAACGACCTGGGAGGCATCATCATAGGGGTCGGTGTCCTGGTTGACCGAGCTGAACAAGAGAAGGAATTCGGAGTACCCCTTTTCAGTTGCCTTCGGGCTACCACCCCAACCTACCCTCCATCGGAATGCCCTCTGTGCACCGCTGGCATCCCCCTGACCAAGCCTGGCGGCCAGACATAGATTCCAAGCTCTTTTTCTTGACAGCACACGAGGGAGAATCTACAATAACCTCCGTGCCGAGGTAGCTCAGTCGGTAGAGCAGCGGACTGAAAATCCGCGTGTCCCCAGTTCGATTCTGGGCCTCGGCACTTTAATTGTCTTAGGCACTCATCAACCCGCGCCCCCGCAAGTCCCAAGCCGGACACCTCTCCACGCACGCACAGGGCACTGCGCATGCCAGAATCAAGCTCGGCGCAACATTCATGTCGCTACCAGACGAACACCTCGCCCTGCTAGGTGGCCCATTCTACCACGCATCATTCACGGAGTCCTATTCAATTGGGCACCCACAATTGGCTATCTGTAGCAGGCGCCGTTTACCAGAGACAGTATTCCATTTCCCCCTGGCTGGATGTATAATCGGCATAACACGGCGTATAAGGTGGCGAGGGGTGACTGAGCGACGCGTTAAGACGAAAGGCACATGATGCATCAGATACAGCAAACGTTTCCCTGCCCCGGCTGTGGCACGCCGACTGCGTCCGGTCAGCGCTTTTGCCCGGGTTGCGGCAGGGCCCTGAGCGCCAATTGTCCCTACTGCGGGACTGCTCTCACCCCTGAAGCTAGGTTTTGCCCCAATTGTGGCGCGGCCATGGCTGGAGGTGGGACACAACAGCCGGCGTGGGGACCTCACCCGGGATGGGCTCCGCCAGCAGCAAGCAGGCAACCATTATCACGCACGCAGCTTCTAATGATATTGCTGGTTGTACTCTTGCTTGGCCTCGGTGCTATTGCCATCTGGCAATTTGGTTACCAGGCATCCCCGGCAGACGGCACGCCACCGATAATCTCGAATGTCCGGTTCGCATCCAAGGGCAACACAAGTGCTACGATTGTATGGAACACCGACAAGGCATCCAGCAGCCAGGTTGAGTACGGCAGGACTGCCAAGTACGGCTCTCTTGCGCCAACGCAACCGCGGAATGACCCAACTCTGGGCTCACC
>JAUVVE010000036.1 GCA_030604795.1 Dehalococcoidia bacterium
ATCGACTGGTATCGCTTCAGGATTTGAGGATGGTCCTGGAACAATTGCACCGTCTTCATCAACAAGTCGTCGAAATCGACCGCTTTCCCCTTGCTGAGCAGTTCCTGATAGCGCTGATAAACCCTGTGAACTATCTCGTCAAAATAGCTGCTAACCCACTCGGCATAGCCTCCAGGGCTGAGGAGGCGGCTCTTGGCAGCCCCGATAGCGGAGAGCAGAGCACGAGGAGCATATTGCTTGGGGTCGAGATTCAGTTCTTCCAGAGCTTGTTTTATCAAGCTTGACTGGTCGTCTTCGTCGTAGATAGCAAAACTTGAGCCAAGTCCTATAACTTCACCCTCTCGACGGAGGACTCGAGCACAAATGGCGTGAAAAGTACCTAAGGTCAAAGCTTCTGCTGCCTGCCCCAGGAGTTGTTCCAACCGCTGTCTCATTTCTCGGGCGGCTTTGTTGGTGAAGGTAACCGCCATGATGTTGTGGGGGCTAACGCCGCAAAGTTTAACCAGATAGGCGACCCGATGGGTAATCACTCTGGTCTTGCCGCTGCCGGGTCCAGTCAGGATAAGTACAGGTCCTTCTATGGCTTCCACAGCTTCTCTCTGGGCGGGATTAAGCGTGGCTAAGATGTCCATGAAGACTCAGGGACCATTATAGCATTAGAGGGAGAAAGCCCCAAAGAGAGACAGAGGCTAGGCTTTGGGGGACAACGCAGACTCTAATTTGGTGGAAATATACCAAGCTTCGATAACCAGTGTTTGTCATGACGCGGTTCGAAGGGATATAATGCTACTCTAGATACTTGTAGTTTCTCCGATTTCATCGGAGCGCAATCACTGAACTGCCTCTGCAAAAGTAGACAAGGAGGGTTATGATGAATGGCTTTAGTGAATATGACAAATATGATGGCCTCGGTCTGGCTGAACTCGTGCGGAAGAAAGAGGTCAAACCGAGCGAGCTGGTTGAAGAGGCAATAAGTCGCATCGAAAGGCTGAATCCACAGCTTAACGCAATAGTCTACAAAATGTATGAGCTGGCTCGAAAGACTGCCGATGGAGACATACCTGATGGTCCCTTCAAGGGCGTTCCTTTCCTGGTTAAAGATATAGGGATAACTTGCGCCGGGGTTCCCTCAACGAGCGGCAGTCGGTTCCTTAAGGATTTCATACCAGACCATGATAGTGAGATGGTTAGGCGGTTCAAAGCGGCTGGCGTTGTTATTGTTGGCAAGACTAACACTCCTGAGTTGGGGCTAATGCCGGTGACTGAGCCACAGTTGTTTGGCCCTGCCAACAACCCCTGGAATCTAGCCCATAGTCCAGGTGGTTCCAGTGGTGGCTCGGCTGCAGCTGTAGCCGCACGGATAACACCCTTGGCCCATGGCAGCGATGGCGGTGGCTCGATTCGAATTCCGGCCTCATGCTGTGGTGTGTTTGGTCTTAAGCCAACCCGGGGTCGCAATCCAATGGGTCCTGATGTTGGAGAAGGCTGGCGTGGCTTGGTTTGTCAACATGTTCTAACTCGCTCAGTTCGCGATAGTGCTGCTATGCTCGATGCCACTGCCGGACCAGATGTCGGTGCACTTTACTATGCTGTACCACCTACCCGTCCCTTCCTTAGTGAAGCTGATATGGATCCAGGCAAGCTGCGTATTGCCTTCACCTCGAAAGCTTTCCTCGGTAGCACTGTAGACAAAGGTTGTATAAAGGCTTTGGAAGCCACGGTTAAGCTATGTCAAGACCTCGGCCATGAAGTAGTAGAAGCAGCGCCCCAGGTGGATGGCAGAGCCCTTATTAGAGCCTTTACGGTGATGCTCTGTGTGGAAACTAGAGCTGCAATCGAGGAGAACGAGGTTCTATTGAATCGTAAAGCTTCGCCTGAGGACTTTGAATCTGGCACGTGGCGTCTAGGCTTGCTTGGCAGGCAATTCCCAGCGCCTGACTTCTCCCGATCTCTCAACTTGCTGCAACGTACGGCACGACAAATTGGAGGGTTCTTCCAGGAGTACGATGTCCTGCTGACGCCAACATTGGCCATGCCACCCGTGGTTACAGGTACGCTCCGTCCGAAAGAGAGTCAACGTGCAGGCACGAAGAAGTTACTGGACAAACTTAATACAGGCGAATTGATTGATAGGCTCGATGAGCTGGAAGTTCTTTCCGAACACACCTATGAATTTATGCCTTATACGACACTGTTTAATGTTACGGGTCAGCCAGCCATGTCAGTTCCGCTCTGCTGGAATGATGAGGGCCTGCCCATTGGTTTGCAGTTCGTCGGCCGGTATGGCGATGAAGTAACTCTGCTACGCCTGGCTGGACAACTTGAGAAGGCACAGCCATGGTCTGAGCGCGTTCCTCCAATCTGTGCCAGGGCCAGCAATTACTGATTGAGGACGCCGTTTTAGGTTACAGGTGAAAGCTGTAGAAGAAAGGGGGTGATGCCCGGGAAAGGAAATATGTATGAAATAAACAGAGGTGGACAATCTTAGCAAGACCACCACGTTCGAGACCGATGTTGTGGAGAAGTGGCAAAAAAGCAAATTCGCGTTAGTTTACTACATAGAAAGGAGGGCATAATGCTGACAGGAGCAGCAGCAGATTTATTCAAATTGAGTACCGGCCTTGATGATGAAGCGATGGCAAGGCTTCACCCTGGATTAGAGAAACTCTACAGGAGTATCCCGAAGACGACGGCGCATCAGGTAGTTGCCGAGGTAGTAAAATCCCAAGCCTGTTTCGCCGGAGTTGAGGTCGGCAACAGGTTGGTTTTCGACCCGTTTCTGAATCCTCAGAAGTCAACAGGAAACATGTGCCCAAAGGCTTTGCTTCCCGTTCTGCTCGAAATCAACGCTTTATGGGAGACGATTATGGAATGGGCAGAATCCGGGAAAGAGGAATTGCCAGAAATAGTGTGGCGCAATGTGCGGTGTCTTGACCCAGGCCTTGAAGATGGAGGCGTGGGAGGCGTAGTCTATACGATCTACAGCGAGAAAATAGCTACCTGATAGAGCGGTTAGTTAAGGGCAGCATCAAATTCTTCTCCGACTGTTGAGTCCAACATTCGGACGAAATGTACAAGCAACAGGCTAGTGTCAGGTCTTCATTATGTGAGCAAAGCATTGAGAACCAGTGTTTGTCGTGACGCGGTTCGAAGGGATATAATGTTACTATAGATTGTTGTAGTTGCTCCGATTTCGTCGGAGCGCAATAGCTGAACTGCCTCTGCGAAAATAGGCAAGGAGGGTTGTGATGAATGGCTTCAATGAATATGACAAATATGATGGCCTCGGTCTGGCTGAACTCGTGCGGAAGAAAGAGGTCAAGCCGAGCGAGCTGGTTGAAGAGGCAATAAGTCGCATCGAAAGGCTCAATTCACAGCTTAATGCAGTAATCTACAAGATGTATGAACTGGCTCGAAAGACTGCCGATGGAGATATACCTGATGGTCCCTTCAAAGGCATTCCCTTCCTGATGAAAGACTTGCTTATGGCTTGTTCCGGAGCTCCCCTAACAAACGGCAGTCGGTTCTTTAGGGACTTCGTACCAGACCATGATAGTGAGCTGGTCAGGCGATTCAAAGCGGCTGGCGTCGTCGTTCTGGGTAAGACTAACGCTCCGGAGTTCGGAATAACGCCAGTGACCGAACCTGAGTTGTTTGGCCCTACCAACAACCCCTGGAATCTGGGCCGTACTTCAGGCGGTTCCAGCGGCGGCTCGGCTGCGGCTGTAGCAGCGCGGATGGTCCCTTTAGCCCATGCCAGTGACGGTGGCGGCTCTATCCGAATTCCAGCCTCTTGTTGTGGCGTGTTCGGTCTCAAGCCAACCCGGGGTCGCAACCCAGTTGGTCCTGATTTTGGAGAGGGCTGGCGCGGCTTGGATTGTGACCACGTTTTAACCCGCTCGGTTCGGGATAGTGCTGCCATGCTCGATGCCACTGCCGGACCAGACGTCGGTGCTCTTTACTATGCTGTGCCACCTGCTCGTCCCTTCCTCACTGAAATTGGCGTGGACCCGGGAAAGCTGCGTATTGCCTTCACCTCCGAGCCTTTCCTTGGCAGCACTGTCGACAAAGACTGTGTGAAGGGGCTGGAGGCCACGACTAAACTATGTCAGGACCTCGGCCATGAGGTGGTAGAAGCGGCACCTCAGATAGAAGGAAAAGCGTTTGCCAGGGCCTTCCTGACGATAGTTTGTGTTGAAACTAGAGCCACAATTGAAGAGGCCGAAGTGCTCTTGAACCGTAAAGCTTCCTTTAAGGATTTTGAACCTAGCACATGGGCACTCGGCTTGCTTGGTAGGCAATGCCGGGCGCCCGAGTTCTCCAAATCTCTCAACTTACTCCAACTGACGGCACGACAAATCGGTGAATTTTTCGAAAGGTACGATGTCATGCTGACGCCAACGCTGGCTATGCCGCCGGTGGTTACGGGTGCACTCCAGCCGAAGGGGAGCCAACTCGTAGCCATGAAGTTACTGGGTAGGCTCAATGCCGGTGGCTTGATTAACGCGCTGAGTGGAATAGATGTTCTCGCCGAACACGTCTTCGAGTTTACGCCTTACACGCCGCTGTTTAATGTTACGGGTCAGCCAGCCATGTCAGTCCCACTCTACTGGAATGATGAGGGCCTGCCCATTGGCATGCAGTTTGTAGGCCGGTATGGCGATGAAGCAACTCTGCTACGCCTGGCTGGACAACTTGAGAAGGCACAGCCATGGTCTGAGCGTGTTCCTCCAGTCTGTGCCAGGACCAGCTAGTGGGCATACGGTCTTTCAGGCTCCTATTTGGTTATGAGGGTCGGGGAGATTTCAGGTCACCCCGTGGAGACCAAATCAGTGTATGCTACCATACAAGCATATCTGATTCTCAGGATAACAACAGTCAAAAACCTGCAGCTCGGGCAACAAGTGGCTGTCTTGTTACCCAACATTCCTGATGATTGTTGTCTCAGCAGCCGGCTTTGCTATAATAAGACAATACTCGCATATATAGTAGCCATCCCATTCAACCTTTAGTGCCCACAAACACTTATCAAAGCAGTGTTGGAGAAAAAGCATGAATTATCAAACCAACAAGTTGTTAAGACTAACCAAGAAAGACCGTGATGCCGGGGCGGTGGTGCTGGGGCGGGCATTCGCCGAATACGGGATGCTCCAGTACTATTTCCAGGATGAAACGGAGCGGCATGCAATAGCCGTTACCTTCGGTTTCATCGCACTTTCTGTTTGTCTTAAATGCGGCGAGGTCTATGCGTCCTCAGCGAAGATGGAGGGCGTATCAGCCTGGTTACCACCGGGAAAGGCACCTTTTGGGGGTTGGCAGATTATACGCTCGGTACCGCTTTCGGCTCTTTTCAGGTTTGGACGCCAGGGGGCAAGCCGAATGCAGGCTTACGGTAGATATGTAGATAACCTGCATCGCAAGCTGGTTCCCTACCCTCACTGGTATCTACAAATCATCGGGGTGGATCCAAAATATCAGGGACAGGGATTTTCCAGCCAGCTCATTAGACCAATGCTGGAACGTATCGACCGGGAGCACCTGCCATGCTTCCTGGAAACAAACATCGAGAAGAACGTGACTATTTACCAGCGGTTCGGTTTTGGGGTCGTTTCAGAGGATGAGATACCGGGAACGGAACTGACGAGCTTTTCCATGTTGAGAAAAGCACAAACCGCGTGAAGTTTCCGGGTAGATAACGATAATGAATTCCTTGTGGCACTGAATGGCCTGGTCTCTTGCCAGTGCACTGTGCTCGGGAATGTTCAGCATAAGCCCGGATAAAGTACAGATCGCCTGAAAGAGCAGTCCAGCACACATCGACTCCTGATGACCAGCGTTGTTCACCGCGGTTTGAATAACCTGCCTCGATACGGCTAGAATACAATATGTTTATAGGTAAAGAAAGGGAATGGACTTATAGCGAGGAACAGGCATGGCACAGGCTTGTTCTGTCCGTTCCCGCTGAGGTCTGCCGAAGGACGGGAGCATGTTTCGACGAATACTCCGGTGCCTATATCCTGAATGTGTTTAATGCCAGCGTAGCAATCCATCCGGGGCGTCGAGAAATCCGGGGTACGGGCGACCTCTGTAATATGCTTTTGGGGCAACTCTTTCACTACTCATGCCTTTCCATACTGTGGTATCTGGTGCAGGCGCAGGACATTTCACCTTCAGGCAACTTGATAAACCCAAGAGAGCTGGCTGGAGGGCTCATTTTTAGCCAGGGCTCACACGCGCTACCTCTGGATAAGTTGGCGGCAAAGTACGGTGGGGATACGGCGGCATTCCTGAAAAAGGGGGTATCGCTGGGTGGGGAGTGCTCTGACTACGGGGATGCTTCTATCAAGTTGTATCCCTTCCCGAGGGTTCCGGTGCTGCTGGTGCTATGGCGGGAAGATGAAGAGTTCCCCGCCAATGCGGTACTGCTGCTGGACGCCAACTGCCCGCATTACCTGCCGACGGACATCGTCTGGGCAATCGCCATGGTATCCGTCTTAGTCATGTTGTGAGGATCCTGCACCATATCAATTATATTTCGGAAGCGCTACATCTGAAAGGTGCCTCCAATTTCACAGTAACTCAGAACGTGACATTCTGGCTCTTTCTTGACTGATGCCTATAAAATAGCGAAAGTCATGCGGATACCCATACAGCAGCCTATTCTTAATTGCCTGTGATATGATGAAGGCAGTCTGGGCGTAGGTATATAGGCATGAACAAGGCAAGCGTCATCATAATAAGATGCGACACATATGCGGATGATCAAGTGCTCAAAGCTATCCAAACAGGGTTTGACCTGTTGGGTGGAATTTCCACGTTCGTAAAACCCGGTGAAAGGATAGTTATGAAACCTAATATCCTGATCGGTACGGATCCTGATAAGGGTGTAACTACACATCCGGCAGTATTTAGAGCTGTGGGAAAACTACTTAAAGATACGGGGGCCAGCGTCTCATATGGTGACTCCCCAAGTTTCGGTAAATCCGAGCCGAATCTAAGAAAATCTGGTATAAAAGAGGTCGGTGACGAATTGGGGTTTGTTGTGGCTGATTTCAATTCTGGCAGGCCGGTTAGTCATAAGGATGCCTTGTTGTTGAAGAAGTTCGTTATTGCCAATGGCGTTCTGGACAGCGATAAACTGGTAAGCCTGCCCAAGCTCAAAACACACGGACTTGTTCGATTTACCGGCGCAGTGAAGAACCAGTTTGGGTGCATACCTGGTCTTCTGAAAAGCCAGTACCACGTTAAGCTGCCGGATCCTTACGATTTCGCCACGATGCTTATTG
>JAUVVE010000074.1 GCA_030604795.1 Dehalococcoidia bacterium
CAACAATTCTCTCCCTTCATGGGGCAGTCAAAACACACACACGGCTGCGGAGACTGCTTGCAGCGCAGCACACCAAGACTCAACAATCCCGACCACCCTTCAGCCGAACGCCAGACAGACGCTCGGCCGACCCTGCAGTATTTGCTGATTCATTGGCGCGCCATATTACCTTGGCGAGCCACATCACCTTGGCGCGCCACATCACCTTCCAGCCAGCATTTCAAGCAATTGAGGCAGGCCTTCCCAAGTGTAGGCAGCGCGCAGCCAGAGTTCTCAGTTAGAACGTCGGCTCAGATAGGACTGCAGAAAAGCACCCTGCTATATTCCAAATGTATACTCCTCAGCAGACCGGGGATGAAGTCCAGCTAAGCCTTCTTGGCTTCCTCCTCCTGCAGCATGCGCCGCAGCACCTTGCCTACCATTGTCTTGGGCAGCTCTTTTCGGAACTCGAAAAATCGTGGCACTTTATAAGCTGTTAACCTCTCGCGGCAATAGCTTTGGAGTTCCTCTGGCGCAGCCTGTGCCCCTTCTTTCAGTATAATCCAGGCTTTCACTGCCTCCATCTGACGTGGATCAGGAATGCCGGCCACGCACACTTCTGCCACTGCGGGATGTGTCATGAGTACCTCTTCAACCTCTCGAGGCCAGACTTGGAAACCACCTGGTTTTATTACGTCCTTTTTGCGTGCTGTCAAAAACAGATAACCATCTTCATCCAGATAACCGATATCGCCGGTGTGGAGCCAGCCATCGCGGATGGTCTCTGCGGTTTCCTCAGGCTTATTCCAGTATCCCGTCATCAGTTGAGGTGCTTTCATCAATACCTCGCCAGCCTCTCCCGTTTTTAGCTCTTTCGTTCCAGTCTCCACATCGACGATACGGATAATCGTATCGGGCAGGGGACATCCCACAGAGCCCTCTTTCCAGACGCCACGCCACGGTGTGGTGGTCATGGCCATGGTGGATTCGCTAAGTCCATAGCCCTCGGTCACAGTGCCCCTAATTCTTTCTTCGATTTTCCTCTTCGTACTTGCCATTAGCGGTGCCGCTCCAACACCAGCCCCTGTCAAACATATCAGGTCATCGGGCTTGAGAGCTGGATGCTCGAGCAGATTAATGAACATTGTCGGCGTCCCTGCGAGCATAGTAGGCCTCGTTTCACGAAGAGTTTCCAGGATAACATTAACGTTCCGCGGGTCAGCTATCAGCACCATGGTCATGTGTATTGTGACTGCCATGGCAAAGCAGAAATAGACACCCATAGTATGAAAAAGTGGCAATGTGACTAACATTACAGTTTCCCATTCAGTCCCTCTACCCTCAAACCAGGCTTTTAGCTGCATTCCAGTCATGGTATAGGAGAGGTGGCTGCCCACTACTCCCTTAGGTGTGCCGGTTGTTCCCCCGCTGAACATAATGGCAGCCGGGTCCTGCGGATTGACTTTCACATCTGGACGAGTTGCTCCGGCATGCTTTTTCATCAGGTCGCTAAACCAAACATCGCCGCCCTCAAGCTCCATTGTATGAGGAGCAGCGAGGTCTTTTGCGATTGTGTATTCATCCAACTCGGTGACGATGAGCAAGCGTAGTCTGGTCTTTGATTTCAGGCCATTGAGCACGTTGTACCAGATATTCACGGCAAAGGTTACTTCAGCCCCAACATCGTTTAACGAATTCGCCAGTTCGTCAGGAGTGTAGAGAGGATTCAATGGCACAACGATAGCGCCTGCTTTCCAGATAGCGTAGTAAGTGATGAACGTCTGAGGAATATTGATATAGAGCACCGCCACACGGTCGCCCTTCTTGACGCCATTGGCAACCAGCGCTGCAGCCATCTGGTCGCTCAGTTCATTGATAGTCTTCCAGGAGAGGCGCTTGTGCTGGTAGATGAGCATGGTATGATCAGGGTTCAACTTGACCACATCGTCCAGCAGGTCAACGGCGGTAAGTTCGGGGTACGGTTCTAATGAGTGGGGAACGCCGGGGTCATAACTCTTGAGCCAGGGATAGTCTACCAATTCACGCCTCCTTCTTCCTCATATTTTACCCGGACGGTGGGGCCGAACTATGTACTGGGCACTAGCAAGCTCGACCCACGACGCCAAGTCCGTTCAGAGTGTCTCCGTCAACGCGAAATCTCTGGCATTAGGCTAGCTGATTCCAAACCAAAAAGGACACCAGCAACCGCCATCAATCAGCGATTCCAGTGCCCTTGTTTCACATGTGGGGAATCCCCATTTTAGAGGATGAGGACGTAAAGCTCATACAGAAGAACGACCACAAATATCAATACTAGCCACCACCGTCTTCCGCGTGACACGACAACAATCCCCCAGATGCAAAGCACAACGATGACTATACTGATAACAGTGGCTAATTCCACTCCATCACTTCCTATTTGTGATGTTTGTAGGCTTGCCTCGTATATGCTTACGGCATTCTAGTCCTCACTCGTAGTCGCTGTCAATACCTCGAAATGCAAACACCAATCCGGCCCACCCACAAGCGCCGCCCGCAAGCAAGCGCAGCAGCATCCCGCCCGTCTCTCGAACCTCGACCACCGCTCGCGCCCGGTCGATGCTCACGGCACGCTCGCTACGCCGTCCTGCTCACGCGCCCATAGACGTCAGCCTTTCACTCACTCCGTGATCCTCTATGGTTTCCTGCTCTGCCGGTCCACTCCACCCTTCCCCAGTCGCTCCGGTGAGCCAACGTCTAAGCCCGCCGTGTTTATCCCATTGTCAACTTGGGCGCCCCTTCGTCCGCTCCGCACCACCTGCGCTCTCGATTACCAGCGGCGCAAGGGCAAGCCCGCGGCCATGGCAAAGCCAAAACATAACGCGGTGTGCCATCCTCACAAGCCTAGTGCAGGTGCTAAGAAGGCGCCAAGTGACAATGCGCAGTATCGCGCCGGTGCTTGCTTTAGGCTCTGACCCACGCCACGCGCACTACCACCACAGGCTACTCTTGGGGGCTGTCTGAGTTGGAGGTGTTGGTGAGTCGCTTAGCTCAGGGTGATCAGGCCCTTCTTTATGGCCGTCACGACTGCCTCGGTACGGGCGTTGGCGTCAAGTTTGCGCAGTATGGAGGTTATGTGGTTCTTAATGGTCTGTTCGCTAATGCTAAGTGCAGCCGCGATCTGCTTGTTGAAGTAGCCCTGGGCCATGTAGGTGAGGATTTCGGTTTCTCTGGGGGTGAGTGGGGAGACGAAAGCCTCGACTCCCTTGCCCCAGGAAAGGTCTTGGAACTCCTGCAGTACTTTGTCGGCCACCTGAGGCTGGGCGAGAAGGGTGTCGTTTATTGGGTGCTGGCCAGCGGCGGCCTTGCGGATGTTGGCCAACAGCTCGTTCGAGGAGACATCGCGCCTTAGATAGCCAGCTGCCCGGGACCTGATTGCCTGGAAGAGCTCTTCATCGTTGGGTTGGGGAGTGAGGAGTATCACCGCCACACTGGGCAGTTGCTGCTTCACAGCCACGGCCACATTCACGCCAGTGTTGGAGGATAGCTCTATGTCGAGCAGGATGACGTCGGGGAACATGGTGCTCAGAGTTGACACAAGTTCATGATTGGAGCTGACTTCGGCACAGACCTCGATGTCAGTGGTAGGGTTCAGGGTGGAGCGTATCCCCTGGCGGTACAATGGCTGCTGGTCAGCTATGACTACCCTTATCTTTTGACCTCGGTCAACCATACGCTGTTCCTCAGGTTGCCCTTACATCATAATATGGCGTATCCACATCATACATACCGCAAGGCAACGCCAACTATCTTATGCTCAGTGTAGCAGGTAGATAGGGGAATGTCAACGAGCCGTTTCTGAAATGTTTAACTCTCGCCTGCGCGATAGCGAAGCGTCTCGAAGTGGAAATGTGGGACAAATGCAAAAGTCAAACACAGAAACGCAAAAAGACAGATTAGAATTCAAAGAGGAATTTAAGGGGTGACAGGCTAAATCCAAATCACCAATTTCTAAACTCTAAACAAATTGAAATGACGAAAGCCCCCAAAATTCAAAAGAGCATGACCTAGATAAAGACAAAACAAGGTTTTGGTGATTTGGATTTAGATATTGTCCAGGATCTAGTGCTTGGTGCTTAGGATTTCATCAGTTCTATTTGCACTTCCAACCTTTAACTCTTAAGCTAGCGATAGCGAAGCATCCCGGGATGCCGTCTTGATGCCAGGGACAGATGGAGGCGCCAAATGCGCTGCGTTCCTTGACGTGATGCACACGAATCAATAGAATGATGGGTGCGCTTCAAGCAGTGCGCAGAAAACGGGAGTTCTTCATAATGGAGCTGGTCAAAGACATGCTGGCGGGGGACGTGTTGTCTCTGGCACGGTTGATAACGCAGGTTGAAAGAGATGGTGCCGAAGTACCTGAGGTGATGAAGGAGGTCTACCCCCATCTGGGTAAGGCTTACTGCGTAGGTATTACCGGACCGCCTGGGGCGGGCAAGAGCACCATCGTCGACCGGTTGACGGCAGTGATGAGACGGCAGGGGTTTACGGTGGGCATAATTGCTGCTGACCCTACCAGCCCATTTACTGGTGGTGCTGTGCTCGGGGACAGGATAAGGATGCAGCAACATTATCTTGATGATGGGGTTTTCATCCGCAGCATGGCAACGCGTGGCAGTCATGGTGGTCTGCCGGGCAGCACCAGCGGCGTCATCAAGCTGCTGAACGCCTTTGGCAAGGACTTCGTCGTGGTGGAGACGGTGGGGGTGGGGCAGACCGAACTGGACATTATGCAGAATGCGGACACCACGGTGGTAATCCTGGTTCCCGAGGCCGGCGATACTATCCAGACCATGAAGGCGGGCTTGCTCGAGATTGCCGATGTTTTCGCGGTCAATAAATCCGACCGTCCGGGAGCTGGCAATCTGGTTGCTGAACTGAGGATGATGGTTCAGCTTTATTCGCAGCAAAGCTGGTGGCAGGCGCCGGTAATCGCCACCGAAGCCATCAACGACGTCGGCACCGAGGAACTGTATGAGCAGATTGAGAGACATCGGCGGGCATTGGAAGAAACCGGTCGGTTGTCCCAGCGGCGCCAGGAACAGCGGCGGCGTGAATTCGTGGACACGGTGGAGCGCAGACTTGCTGGCGAGCTGTTGAAGTTGGTTGAGCGCGATGCAGAGCTAGGCCGCTATGTGGCGATGGTGGAAGCCGGGGAGGTTGACCC
>JAUVVE010000128.1 GCA_030604795.1 Dehalococcoidia bacterium
ATGCCCTGGCAGTTGGATTAAGCTTTGCCTTCTTGGAAATAGACATTGCGCTGGCTAGCGTGACTATCGGAGTCGTCGCTGGTGTGACAACAGCGACAGGTTTCCTAGTCGGGAGGAAAGTAGGCAACTTAGTTGGAAGACGGGCTGAGACTATTGGTGGTATTATTCTTATAGGCATTGGCCTGAAAATCCTCTTGGACCACATTCTGTAGTTTAGGGTGGCAAGCAGAATTGTTGTCCGGGGAATCAACCCTATTAGCGGCCGATCTGCGAGGACATCAGTAGGATTAGCCAAATCATGTTGGGCTTACGCCTTGGCCTCGGTGGACGCTTGTCAGGTAGCGAATGATCCCGCGCAACGCTTTCCAGTCAATGATTATGTGGACCAGTGTCACCGCCACAGTGGCCACAGCAATCCATAAGTGCACGTCGCCCCACTCGTGCTTGGTCAGTCCAAACAGTAGCTCTATCTGACCCGATCGGCGTCCAGTAGGTGCTAACCACAACAGCAAGCCAGTTAACGAGAGCAAACTCCAGGCAGTGATCAGCATTATCGCCACCACGGCTCGTGTGTACACCTTGACTTTGATTGGACGGCCTGTATCTCATGAACCCCTCTCCTTGTGCCTGTGTAAGCAACTGAAGCCCGATTTCGCCTGTAGACTACTTCGGCTATGTTAAGCGCGTGCTCGCCAGGTGTCAAAACGTCTGGAACACCCGGCGAATATGGCATCTAGCACCTGATTCACAGGAAATTGGCTATAGTCTGGCGAATAGAAGTTGAATGCGAGGTGGCTTTGCGCTGATTATCTTTCAAATCGCCGTTTGGAACCCGTTTTGTCGTTGTCGGGAAGCGGGCGCACCCCCGGCTGGCTAGCCCAGACAGCGGTGAAGGCAGGGAACCACGTCCAGACGAGGTCAAGTACTACTTGACATCAACCAGAAAGACCTTCTGATCAGCACTCTCTGTTTCCCACGAGCGCTTGTAGGTGAGGGTTATGTCGGTTTTGCCCGTCTTCAGCGCTTGAAAACGGAAATACTGAGTCCCGCCAGCGCCGACTAAGCCCTCTTCAGCCTGTTTGCCCAGCTCGTATTTGCTCTCCACCAGCTTGAGCATAGTCTCATCGTAGCTTTCCTCCCAGTTGTAGCCGGTTGTCGGGTTGGAGTCCAGGGCGATGATGAACTCCTGGTCAACGCCCATGTTTATCGCCTCGTTTGCGTCTGTGTAGGTATTTACCCCGCCACCGCAACTGGCTAGCAGGCAAACCAGCAGTATTGATGCCATCACCAGAACCAGAGACCTTTTCATCAGAACCTCCTTCTTTCAGTGAATTGGCTTCTTCGTGAACCTTGCTCCATACATTATAACGCCAAAAGGGTCCTGTGGTTTACTTACACATGGTCTCAATGAGAAAGTCAGCCTGTGTGGGGACTTGGAGAGCCCTATTGGTCTCGTACTACGTATCCAATACCCCTTCTGTCGTCCGCGTCAGGCAGCGTTTCCTAGGGATTTCAACGAGCCAATGAATTATGTCCGATGGGGCGGTCAGCAGGGGCTTGGAAGCATCGGGCGAAAAGTGCTATAGTTTTGCATTCATGGATTCTGGGTTTAAGGCCATTGCCTCGGGTACGGTTACCTCTCCCCAGGGTTTCCGGGCGGGAGCAGTCTCATGTGGCATAAAGGCCTCAAAGAAACTCGACCTGGCTATTCTTTGTTCTGATGAGCGCTGCGTAGCTGCCGGTGTCTTTACGACTAATGCAATTAAAGGGGCTCCGGTAATCCTCTCCCAGAAGCATCTACAGGATAGGCGTGCCCAGGCGATTGTAGTGAACTCAGGCTGTGCAAATGCCTGCACTGGCGACATGGGGGTGGCGGACGCTGACGAAATGGCTACCCTGGCGGCCGAGAAGCTGAGTATATCACCAGAGGATGTTCTAGTTGCCAGCACCGGGGTGACCGGCGTAGCGCTGCCTATGGATAGGGTTCGAGTTGGCATCCGTGAGATTAGCATCACCGAGGACGAAGGTCACGACTTGGCCAGGGCGATGATGACCACGGACACTTTCGCCAAGGAAACAGCTGTGTCTGTTGAAGCAGAGCCAGGCGGGTTTACCGTTGGGGGTGTGGCTAAGGGCTCAGGCATGATACACCCCAATATGGCTACCATGCTTTGTTTCCTGACCACCGATGCGGCTGTGGACCCCCGTTTTCTGCAATCGGCGTTGCAACAGGCAGTGGATTCCTCTTTCAATATGGTGACCATCGACGGTGATACGAGCCCTAGCGACATGGTAGCGCTTTTAGCCAATGGCTTGGCACGGAACAAGACCATCAGTGATGGCAATGGCGGGGTCTTTCAGAAGGCTTTACACGAGGTTTGCCTTCATCTGGCCAAATGTATAGCCCGAGATGGAGAAGGTGCCACCAAGCTCTTGGAGGTTGCTGTGGAGGGCGCACTTACCGTGACTGAAGCTCGCCTAGCGGCTCGTACTGTGGCTGGCTCTTCGCTGGTTAAGGCAGCAATGCACGGTAATGACCCCAACTGGGGGCGCATCGTGGCGGCGCTTGGCCGGAGCGGAGCCAAAGTAACCGAGACGAGATTAGACGTATATCTGAATAATGTTTGTGTTATGAGGCAAGGCTGCCCGGTGCCTTTTGACAACCAGAAGGTGGGCGCTAGCCTGGCCAGCGAGGAAGTGTTCTTGAAACTAAATCTTAACCTCGGTGGGGGTAAGGCTACTGCGTGGGGATGCGACCTATCTGAGGAATATGTTACGATTAATAGCGCCTATACAACCTAGTCATCGATGAGAGACATAAACGTATGAAACCCCTGGCTATCAAGATCGGTGGTAGCACCCTAGGCAGAAGTGATACCACGGTCGAGGACTTGGTGACGCTCCAGAAGAGGGGCGTACCGATGGTGGTGGTCCATGGCGGTGGTCAGGCGGTAACTGATTGGCTCGGCCGGCTGGGCATCTCTACTAGCTTTGTTAGGGGGCTAAGGGTAACTGATCTGGAGACGTTGAAGGTGGTTACAGCGGTGCTGACTGGGCTTGTCAACAAGGAGTTAGTCTCGGCCATCTGGCGCTTGGGGGGCAGAGCTGTGGGCTTGAGCGGCGCCGATGGCGGCCTAATTGAGGCCAGCAACAAGACACCTAGCCTTGGGTATACTGGAGAGGAATTGCGAGTCGACGCTGCTTTGTTGGAGATGTTGCTGAAGGAAGACTACATCCCGGTGGTAGCACCGATAAGCCTTGGGTCGTTGGAGAAGACAGGTGAGGATATGAGTTTGCTCAACGTCAATGGTGATACTGCTGCCGGTGCTATTGCGGCAGCTTTGAATGCAGAGAAACTGATTTTTCTGACTGACGTCGTGGGTCTGTATGACAGTTCTAGCAAGCTGATTCATAGGCTGAGCCCTAGTGATGCCCGGCAATTGATTGCCTCCGGTGTAGCTTCGGGAGGCATGGAGGCTAAGATTGAGGCTTGCCTGGTGGCACTGTCTGCAGTACCGGTGGCTCGAATCATCGA
>JAUVVE010000067.1 GCA_030604795.1 Dehalococcoidia bacterium
ATGTGAATAATACGAGCTCGCGGCGCGAAAGAGCTAACCACCCCAGTAGCTCGGTCGTCAAATCTCATTCCGATAGCGACAAGCACATCGGACTCATCTATTGCCTTGTTGGCATAGGCCATGCCATGCATCCCCAACCACCCGAAACTTAGCACATGAGTCTCCGGGAAACAGCCGATGCCAAGAAGAGTAGTAATCATCGGTATCTGCGCGCTTTCAGCCAGTTCCTTAATCTCGGCAAAAGCCCTTGAGATGATTACCCCCCTGCCAGCTATGATGACGGGGCGCTCAGCCCCATTTATGAGCTCAGCCGCCTTTTTGATCTGAGTTGGATGTCCAAAGAGGGTTGGCTTATAGCCAGGTAGGTCAACTTTATCCGGATAGACGAATTGCGTTTCCTGCTGGAAGACATCGCGCGGTATGTCAATGAGAACAGGACCAGGCCTGCCGGCTTGCGCAATATGAAAAGCTTCCTTGACTACCCTGGCTAGCTCCTTAACATCAAGAACAAGATGATTATGCTTGGTAATGGGAAGAGTAATGCCCGTGATGTCTACTTCCTGGAAAGCATCTTTGCCCACGAAAGGTGTGGCTACCTGACCGGTAATAGCCACTACAGGAGATGAGTCCAAGCAAGCATTGGCGATTCCGGTCACCAAATTGGTAGCTCCCGGCCCTGAGGTCGCCAGGCACACCCCTGCTTTCCCCGTCACTCGAGCATAGCTGTCAGCAGCATGCGCTGCGCCTTGCTCATGCCGCACCAGTATATGCCTGAGTTGTGGATACTGCGGAAGCGTGTCATAAAACGGCAGTAGAGCGCCTCCGGGAAAGCCAAAGATAACTTCCACCCCTTCTTTGACTAGGCTCTCACACAGAATCTGGGCGCCGGTCTTCTTCATCGGTGTCTCCTACTTCACGAATACCGCCCCACTACTGGCCGAACTCACTTTCTCAGCATAGCGCTTAAGATAGCCCTCTTGCACCTTCGACTCGAATTCGGGCAGTTGAGCTAAGCGCCTCTTCATCTCCGCCTCGTCTATCTCCACCTCAAGCTTGTGGGCTGGAATATCAATCTTAATGATATCACCGTCTTGCACAGCAGCGATAGGTCCGCCGCTAGCTGCCTCAGGTGACACATGCCCGATAGCTGCCCCACGAGTAGCCCCGGAGAAACGACCATCGGTGATAAGAGCTACTTCTTTATCCATGCCCATCCCGCTAAGAAGTGAAGTCGGGGTCAGCATCTCTCGCATGCCTGGACCACCTTTCGGCCCCTCGTAACGAATCACAACTACCTCGCCAGGCTTGATCTTCTCCTTCATTATCGCTCTGGTAGCTTCCTCCTCATCATCAAAAACCCGGGCTGGGCCCTGATGCACAAGCATTTCAGAAGCCACAGCAGCGCTTTTTACCACGCCACCTTCAGGAGCCAGGTTGCCGAAAAGGACTACCAGGCCACCTGTAGGTGAGTAAGGCTCAGACACCGAACGGATTACCTCGCGGTTCTTGACCTTGGCTCCCTTAACAGAGGCAGCCAACGACTTCCCCGACACCGTCCTTGCTTTTGAATTCAGCAGGCTGGATATCTCTTGCATGACCGCCGGAATACCACCAGCCAAATCCAAGTCTTCAATATGATAATCACTCGCCGGACTTATCTTACTAATATGAGGGATGCGCTGGCTTATCTCGTTCACCAGAGGCAGAGGAAAATCAACACCAGCTTCATCGGCTATCGCAATGAGGTGCAGCACTGAATTGGTGCTACCACCCAAAGCCATGTCAACGGCAAAAGCATTACAGATGGACTCCTTGGTGATTATATCTCTAGGTAGAAGATTCTGAGACAAAACAGACATCACCTGCTGCCCAGTCTCATACGCCAAGCAGGCTCGCCGTGCATCCACGGCTGGAATTGTCCCATTGCCGGGCAAAGCCATGCCCAAAGCCTCGGTTAAACAGTTCATGGTATTGGCAGTAAACATACCAGAACAGCTACCGCAACCCGGGCAGGCAACCGCCTCCAGTTCATCCAACTCGGCCTCAGTCATCTCCCCCTTGACGACCCGGCCTACAGCCAGGAACACCGAGTTAAGGTCAACCGGCCTATTCTGACCGTTCTTGCTCAGCCGACCGGCTAGCATGGGACCACCACTTACGAAGATGGCCGGAATGTTAAGCCTCGCCGCCGCCATCAACATCCCCGGCACTACCTTATCGCAGTTAGGAATGAAAACCAAAGCATCGAAAGCATGGGCTTCAACCACAGTCTCTACCGAGTCAGCGATTAGCTCCCGGCTGGGAAGGCTGTATTTCATGCCCGGGTGATTCATAGCAATACCGTCACAGACCGCTATGGTATTGACCTCAAAAGGCACACCTCCTCCACTCCTAACCCCTTCCTTCGCGGCTCGGGCGATAGCCTCGAGGTGTATGTGGCCGGGCACAATCTCGCTGAAGCTATTGACTATGCCAACAAAAGGCTTGGTGAAGTCCTCTCGGGAAACACCCAATGCCCGGAGCAAGGCTCGATGCCCCGCTCGCTCAATGCCCTTTGTTACGTTATCGCTCCGCATCGCTCTTCAGACTCTCTCCAAAAGCTAAAATGCCGCCCCCTTTTGGGGACGGGGAACGACACTTCAGGCCATGCCAGTAAACTAGCACAGGAGCTATTTATTGTCAAGCGAAGCTGTTTCCAGACTATGTATCTTCTCCACACGCCGCAAATGTCTACCACCCTCAAAGGTGGACGAGAGGTAAGCCCTTACAATATCCAGAGCTAGACTTTGTTCCATCGTCTCTTCACCCAGGCACAGGATATTGGCATCGTTATGCTCGCGAGCACGCCGCGCGCTGAAGACATCGCAACACAGGGCGGCTCTTATGCCCCTCATTTTATTAGCAGCTATGCTCATGCCTATGCCGCTGCTGCAAATCAGAATCCCGTGGTCAAACTTCCCCGAGATTACCGCTTTAGCCACTTCCGGGACAATGTCAGGATAGTCCACAGGCTCGGCGCGATAGCAGCCAAAGTCCTGATGGCCGTACCCCAACTCCGTAAGGAGGCCGATAATGATTTGCTTCAGCTTCAGGCCACGATGGTCACAACCCAGAGCAATGCGCATTCTCATCTACCTCCCTGGTATGTTCCTCGGAGACTCTTCTAATCTCGTCTTCGGGTATGACGCCTTGACGCAGGATTACGGGCATCTCCCCCGTCACATCAACCACAGTGGACTCCAGCCCACCAGGACATCTGCCCATATCAACAATCAAGTCAATCTGCTTACCCAGCTGTCGCTCAACCTGCTGAGCCGTAACAGCGCTCGGCTTGTGGCTAATGTTAGCGCTGGTCCCGATAATAGGTATGCCCAGCCTGCGGATGATGGTGAGAGGCGCAATATGGTTGGGAATTCGTATCGCCACCTTATCACCGCCAGCGGTGATACTATCAGGCACTGAAGCCGCTTTCGGCAGAACCAAGGTTAGCCCACCAGGCCAGAAGTGCTTCATCAAACGTTGGGCAACGTCGGAAACCGAGTCGGTCACAGCGGCAACCTGCGCCACGTCAGCCACCAGAACTGGCACAGGCAAGTAGCGCGGGCGTTGCTTCACGACATAAATCCTCTCAGCAGCTTCACTGTTGAAAGCATCGCCCCCCAGTCCGTATACCGTATCGGTAGGGAAAGCTACAATACCGCCGGCCTTGAGGATTTCAACGGCTTTGTCAATCTGCGAGGCAACACGCGCAGACCAAATGACCACCCCGGAAGTATCTGGCACCAAGAGAGATTACTCTACACCAAAGTTCTCAACCAAGAATGCTTCAATCACCGGCCCAACGCCGGGATACTCCCACATATACTCATGCCCCGGTGCATCCAAACCCAAATTGAAACCATAGGCTCCGAAAACAAGGACTGCCCTGGTTATTAGCCAGTCAACGGGCGTAAAATAGGGGGCTTGGCCCATAACAAATAGTTTCACCCAATTGGCTTCAAGTAATGTCAGAAAGTCCCTTTCGGCGAGAGCATCGAACCCGACCCCGCTACCTTCTATCACCAACGACCGGCCGACTTCAGGCACTCGATGCCAGAAGGGAATACCCACCTGGATAGAATATACCCCAGGGGTACCTTCGAGACACTTGGCTACCTCACCAGCGAAGGCCGCACCATTACTTTGACCAGCTATCAGTATTCTCAGGTCAACAACCTGCTCAGTTAGAAAATCAATTTTGGCAGCCAATTTCCTGGCCTTCGACGGATAGTGTGTTACCTGCTCCTTGAATTCAAAGAGGTATTCCATCAAGCCCTGGCCGGTGCGCACATCATCGACTATACAATACTCGTATCCCATCTCATGCAGCTTGGCTTCAATCCCCGTCAACCAGCTTCGCCCCTGATAGTCAACAGACAAGGTTTTCTTGCCCCAACCGCCAGGGCTACAAAAAACGGCAAGGTCACTATCCTTGACCTTATAGTAAAGGCCCAGTAATTCGGTAACAAACTGCTCCTGAACATCTCTGCTCATCCCGACTACTTCTCCAGCCAATTCCCAGGCTTGCCGCTCAACCGCATCCATGGATTCAAACTCAAGCCCCGGTAGGCTTGCATCTCTACTACCGTCACTACCGAGGTAAACTACGGCAGCAAGCGGGCAGGCGACCAGGACTACAACCAGCCCGACCTTGCGGAGCAGCACCAAGTATCCTTTGCTCTTCTGCATTAGCTGGCCATCTACGGCACGCTTTACGATATTGTATACCTTTGTGGCAAAAATGCCTACCCCGAGGAGGGCAATACCGTAGTATGCTATGTCAAGCTGTGATATACTTTTGGTGAAGAGAGGAAATGAACGATAAAACAGATAGCCATCGTGTAGCTACGAGCGACGATGTTGAAGTCTCGACCTATCTGGAAATCGCCAAGGAGCTACATGGCGAACAGCTTGCATCCGAGCTGGAGGTGACATCCCCGGCAACACGAGAGGCAATAGCTATCATTGACTTTGGCTCTCAGTACAGTCATCTAATTGCTCGGCGGGTGCGGGAATGTCGCGTCTATTGCGAACTGATCCCTCACGACGCGCCTTGGGAAAGGATAGCTTCCCTCCAACCTAAAGGCTTTATCCTCTCTGGAGGCCCAGCCAGCGTCTATCAGCCCGGAGCGCCATTAGCTCCAGTTAATATCTATGACAGCAACGTGCCAATCCTGGGCATCTGCTACGGAATGCAAGTCCTTACCCACCAGTTGGGCGGGCAAATAGCTTCAGGAGCCAAGCGCGAATACGGTCAAGCTATCCTGCACATAAGCGATGAAACCTCATCTCTATTTGCTGACCTGCCCTCTTCGTTACCGGTATGGATGAGTCACGGCGACCAGATAGTGGAAATGCCCCCTGGTTTGAAAGCCCTCGCCTACACCGAGAATTCTCCCACCGCGGTTGTAGGCAACGGCAATAACATCTTCGGGCTTCAATTTCATCCTGAGGTAGTCCATACTCCTCAGGGGAAGACCATAATCCAGAACTTCC
>JAUVVE010000071.1 GCA_030604795.1 Dehalococcoidia bacterium
ATGGCATGGCCTATGCCAACAAGGCAATAGATGAGTCCGATGTGCTTGTCGCTATCGGAATGAGATTTGACGACCGAGCTACTGGGGTGGTTAGCTCTTTCGCGCCGCGAGCTCGTATTATTCACATCGATATTGACCCAGCTGAGATAGGCAAGAATGTGCGGGTGGATGTGCCTATCGTCGGTGATATCAAGAACGTTCTCGAGGTGCTAAACCAGCAGATTGTGCCTCGTGACCACATTGACTGGTTTAATCAACTGGATCAGTGGCGACAAGAGCATCCGGCAATAGAAATCAGGGAAAGCGAGGGGCTTTTGCCCCAGTATGTTGTTCGCCAAATCTACGAGGTTACCCGGGGTGACGCTATTATAGTCACCGGTGTTGGCCAGAATCAGATGTGGGCAGCTCAGTTCTTCTTTTATGATAAGCCGAATTGCCTGGTTTCCTCAGGCGGCTTGGGGACTATGGGCTTTGAGCTTCCCGGGGCTGTTGGGGCCAAGGTCGGCCGCCCTGATGAAACGGTCTGGTGCATCGCCGGTGACGGTGGCTTTCAGATGACAATACAGGAACTGGCTACGATTGTCCAGGAGAATCTCGCTATCAAGATAGCTATCATTAACAACGGTTACCTGGGGATGGTGAGGCAATGGCAGGAGCTCTTCTACGGGCGCCGGTACGTTGCTACACCGCTTTATGGCCCGGATTTTGTCAAGATTGCTGAAGCTTATGGCCTACCCTCGTTGAGGGTTAGGGATAAGCGTGAGGTGACTTCAGCCATAGAGAAGGCGATGGAACACCAGGGCCCATTCTTGATTGACTTTGTAGTTGAGCCTGAGGAGAACGTTTTTCCCATAGTACCACCGGGGGCAGCTCTGGTCGAAGCTATGGAATTGCCAAAGCCGGAGAGGGTGAGCCCCTCAGTCTAGTCCGTCTGGAACTAAAGCAAGAGGGAGATGAGGTCTGTGGCGACAACAAAGCACATTTTGGTAGCTCTAGTACAGGATAAGCCCGGAGTTCTTAATCGGGTGTCTAGCCTTCTCCGCCGGCGCAACTTCAACATTGACAGTATCGCTGTCGGGCACACTGAGCAGCCCCATTTGTCTCGGATGACCATTATAGTACAGGGCGATGATGCCAGAATAGAGCAGGTTAGGAAGCAGCTGGACAAGGTTGTCGAGGTAGTCAAGATAGTCGACATAACTGAGGATGAGCCGGTGTCGCGGGAGATAGCTTTGGTCAAGATCAAGGCGACTGCCGCCACCAGGAGCGAAATCATCCAGATTGTTGACGTTTTCAGAGCTAATATAGTGGACGTCTCGAGTGATTCGCTCATGGTGGAGATTACCGGTGATGAAGACAAGGTCAATTCGTTGCTGGAGCTTCTCCGTGGCTTCGGTATTAGAGAACTGGCTAGAACTGGTACCATTGCTTTACCTCGCGGCGGTGCCGGTCCGTTGATAGTGGAGGAGATGAGGGTGCCGAAACAACCACCAAAGCCGCCGCGTTCTGAAGCCGAAAGCCCACCCGATTGGTGATCACACAAGGACAGTCGAATCCTGCAGAGGCGGACAAGTGAATTTGTAAGGAGGTAGTATGGCCAAAATCTATTACGATAAGGATGCTAAATTGGACTTGCTCAAGGGCAAGACGATTGGCATCATCGGTTTTGGCAGCCAAGGTCATGCTCACGCCCAGAACTTGCGAGACAGTGGCTGTCAGGTAAGCGTTGCTGAAGCTAGAGATACTGAAGGCTGGAGGAACGCCCAAAAGGCTGGCTTTAAGGTAGCCGGCGCCGCTGAAGTGGCCAAGGAAGCATCCATAATTGCTATGCTTGTCCCGGATACTTTGCAACCGAGGGTGTACCATGAATCAATTGAAAAAGAACTCTCGTCGGGCAAGATGCTTATGTTTGCCCATGGCTTCAATATTCATTTCGGGCAGATTGTGCCGTCTTCTGACGTAGACGTCACTATGATTGCCCCCAAGTGCCCCGGCCATATGTTGCGACGGCTTTATACCGAGGGCTCAGGTGCGCCAGCTCTGGTGGCAGTTCATCAGGATGCCTCAGGCAAGGCAAAAGACGTCGCCTTGGCCTATGCCCACGGGATTGGCTGTGCTAGAGCCGGAGTTCTGGAAACCACTTTCGCCGAGGAAACGGAGACCGACCTTTTTGGCGAGCAGACGGTGCTCTGTGGTGGTGTCAGCTCCTTGGTCAAGGCTGGGTTTGAGACACTCGTGGAGGCTGGCTATCAGCCGGAGATTGCTTACTTCGAGTGCTTCCACGAACTCAAGCTCATCGTTGACCTTATGTATCAGGGTGGCTTGGGCTATATGCGCTACTCAGTGAGTGATACTGCCGAGTATGGTGACTACACTCGGGGACCACGAGTTATCGACGAGATGGTTAAGGATGAGATGGCGCGAATCTTGGCTGAGGTCCAGGATGGCAGCTTTGCCAGAGAGTGGATTTTGGAGAATCAGGCAGGCCGCCCGGGCTTCAATGCGCTGAGGCGAAAGGACGCTGAACACGAGATTGAGATTGTGGGCAAGAAGCTCAGGGAGATGATGCCCTGGCTGAAGGGCTAGACTAGGTACCCGCAGCAGAAGAGCAGCTATGGCTGCGTTCTTGGAAGTCATCGATGGGAAGGACCCAGTCAAGAATGGATAACAAGGTTACTATCTTTGATACCACTCTTCGTGATGGAGAGCAGGCGGCCGGGACGAGTCTGAATGTCCAGGAGAAGCTGGAGATTG
The DNA here is from genome assembly GCA_030604795.1 of Dehalococcoidia bacterium. GTDB lineage: Bacteria > Chloroflexota > Dehalococcoidia > GIF9 > UBA5629 > JAUVVE01. The sequence continues at coordinate 2,755 of JAUVVE010000071.1, forward strand.
CCAAGCAGCTGGAAAAGCTCGGTGTGGATGTCATCGAAGCCGGCTTTCCCATAAGCTCGCCGGGCAATTTCGAAGCAGTTCAGCTTATCGCTAAAGAAATCCAGGCCTCAACCATCTGCGCTCTATCACATGCCAATACCGAAGCTGTTGATAGAGCCTGGGAGGCAATCAAGAAAGCGAAACGACCCCTGATTCATGTCTTTCTGTCTGCTTCAGATATCCATCTTCTATATCAGCTTAAGAAGAGCCGCGAGGAGATTCTGGAACTCTCCCGTGACATGGTAGCTCGAGCCAAGGGACACACGGACGCGGTGGAGTTCTCCCCCATGGATGCCAGCCGCACCGAGCCTGCCTACCTTTACCGGGTATTGGAGGCGGTGATCGAAGCCGGGGCGACTATAGTGAATATTCCGGATACTGTAGGGTACGCTATTCCTCAGGAGTTCGGCGATTTGATTGAGGGTATTCTTAACAATGTGCCCAACATCGACAAAGCTGTGGTTAGCGTTCATTGTCATAATGACCTAGGCCTCGCAGTAGCCAACAGCCTTGAGGCGATACGAAGGGGAGCCAGACAGGTTGAGTGCACCATCAATGGCATCGGTGAGCGGGCCGGCAACGCTTCCCTGGAAGAGATTGTCATGGCACTGAAGACACGGAGTGATTTGTTCGGCTTGACCACAGATATCGATACCACCCAGATTTACAAGACAAGCCGGCTGGTGAGTGAGCTTACAGGCTTCGTAGTCCAGCCCAACAAGGCTATCATCGGCGCCAACGCTTTCCGCCACGAATCGGGCATCCACCAGGACGGAGTGATCAAGGAGGCGATAACTTACGAAATAATGGACCCGAAATCTGTCGGCATCCCGGCCAGCAGTCTTGTCTTGGGTAAGGTAAGCGGTCGGCATGCTTTCAAGGAACGGCTGGCTGAGCTTGGCTATGTCCTTGATGAAGAGGCTCTGAACCACGCCTTTCGGGCCTTTAAGGAACTGGCTGACAAGAAGCGGGAAGTGAAGGACCGGGATATTGAGTCTCTGGTAGCTGAGGAATTACGCACTTCCTCCGAGCTTTACCACCTTGACCATGTTGAGGTTTCTTGTGGTGACCATAGCATCCCCACGGCTACGGTGAGGCTCATCGCTCCTGATGGGCAGGCTGTGGCCGATGCCGCCCTGGGTACCGGGCCGGTGGACGCAGTATGTGAAACCATAAACCGCATAGTCAGGGTGCCCAACGAGCTTACTGAGTTCACCGTGAATTCAGTGACCGAGGGTATTGACGCCATCGGCGAAGTGCTCATAAGAATCGAAAGCGACGGCGTTAGCTATACCGGGCGCGGTGCTTCAACTGATATTATCGTTGCCAGCGCCAAAGCCTATATGAACGCGTTGAATCGACTTCTGGCAGCCAGGAAAGCAAGCAAAACAAAGGAATGAAGGATTTGGATGGAGTCAGCAGTAGAAGCGATTCTGCGCCTGCTTCTGGCGACAGCTCTTGGGGCTGGCATCGGCTATCAGCGGGAACGGGCTAACAAGCCGGCCGGGATCCGTACTCACTGTTTGATTGCTCTGGGGGCTGCCCTTTTCACTGTGGCTTCGATTTTCGGCTTCGGCAATGGTGTAGATGCATCGCGGGTTGCGGCTGGAGTGGTGGCTGGGATTGGCTTCATAGGTGCCGGGGTCATATTCCGTACTTCTGGTGACTGGGTAGCTGGTTTGACTACCGCAGCCAGTATCTGGGTTGTGGCGGCCATAGGCCTGGCTGCCGGCGCTGGGATGTACTTGATGTCATTCGTTGGCGCCGTCATCGCCGCGCTTGTATTGATGATTCCCAAACTTCGAGAGTGAAGCAGAAATCTCCAGGTGTTGTGTTTTGACCTTAGCTGAGAAGATTCTGGCGGCTCATTCGGGCAAAGACAAGGTGAGCCCTGGCGAATTCGTGAATGTCAGGGTTGACTTGGCATTGTCGAACGACGTCACTGCTCCCCTGGCTATAAAGGAGTTTCAACGTCTGGGAGTAAGCAGGGTCTTTGACCCGAAGAAGATTGTGATGCTCCCCGACCATTTCTGCCCGAGCAAGGACATTCTCTCCGCGGAGCAAGCCAAGATGATGCGTGCGTTTGCTCGACAGCATGACTTGATCTATTTTGAAGTGGGCAGGATGGGTATCGAGCATGTGCTTTTGCCCGAGCAGGGTCTGGTTCTGCCTGGGGAGGTAGTAGTTGGTGCTGATTCCCACACCTGTACATATGGGGCTCTGGGGGCATTCGCCACCGGCATGGGGTCAACGGATATCGCCGTGGCTATGGCGACGGGCGAGATATGGATGCAGGTGCCGCCAACTATCAGGTTTGTTTACCACGGAAAACCTGGGAAGTGGGTCGGCGGCAAAGACCTTATCCTTCATACCATCGGGGATATCGGCGTAGACGGCGCCCTTTACTCGGCTATGGAGTTTGTCGGCGAGGCAATCGATGCCTTGCCTATGGACGGACGGTTTACCATGGCGAACATGGCAATTGAGGCCGGCGCCAAGGCCGGCATCTTCAGGGTCGATGGTGCCACCGAGAGATATGTCAAGGCC
>JAUVVE010000013.1 GCA_030604795.1 Dehalococcoidia bacterium
CTGGAATACGGTAAGGAGTTTCCTTGTTCGCCAAATAATTCATCAGGCGCAGTTAGGTTTACCTGACTTTGAAGCTGAAGACATGTGGCTGTGTGTAACCTGTAAGGCTTGTGTTGACCGATGCCCCCGGAGTGTAGAAATAATAGATGTCTGGCGAGCTTTGCGAAAAGTTATTGTGGAAGTGGGTGTTGGCAAAGTACCGGACTCACTCCGCCTTGTGGTCAAAAGCATCTCCGCTGTGGGTAATCCACAGGGGGAGGAACGAGAGAAACGGACAGATTGGGCAAAAGACCTTGACCTAAAGACCTACGCCAAAGGAACTGAGGTATTGTACTTTCCCTGCTGCGTTCCGGCGTACGACGCACAGTTCCAAAGGGTTGCCCTAGCCACAGCAAATATTTTGAGAAAAGCCAATGTGGATTTCGGTATCTTGGGCGCTGAGCAATCCTGCTGTGGTGAAAGCGTTCGTAAAGCAGGTAATGAGGGCTTGTTCCAAAGTCTAGCCCAAAACAACATTAGCCTTTTCACTCAAGCTGGCGTTAGGAAGATTATTGTCACCTCTCCCCATTGCTATCACACCTTTGAGAAGGAGTACCCTGAGTTGGGAGGTAATTTTGAAGTAGTTCACTTTTCTCAATATCTAGCCGAACTGATTAAAGAGGGGGATTTGAAACTCACCAAGGAATTGAACAAAAAGGTTGCTTATCATGATTCCTGTTATTTGGGCCGTCATAATGGGATCTATGATGAACCGCGACAGGTCTTGAAGAACATCCCCGGGTTAGAACTGGTTGAGATGTACAATTCCCGCGAGAACAGCTTGTGTTGCGGTGGCGGAGGAGGAAGAATCTGGGCGGAAACCAAGAAAGAACAGAGGTTTTCTGACATCAGGATAGAGGAGGCGCTTGAGGCCGGAGCCAGCATATTGGCCGCTGCCTGTCCTTATTGTATGGTCAACTTCGAGGATAGCGTGCTGACGATGGACAAGGGCGATGTCATCGAAATAAGGGACATTGCCGAACTGGTTGAACAAGCGATTTAGACTCAAGGAGGTTTCAGAATGAAGGATGACGTCAGAATTGGCGTGTATATCTGCCATTGCGGGAGCAACATCGCCGGCACGGTGGATACTAAGGAGGTGGCTAAGTTCGCCCAAGGATTGCCTTCGGTGGTAATTGCTAAGGATTATATGTACATGTGCTCAGACCCGGGGCAAAATATGATTAAGGAAGATATTGAGCAGCTGGGGCTTAACCGGGTCGTGGTTGCCTCGTGTTCACCGATGCTGCATGAACACACCTTCCGGCAGGCTTGTCAAGATGCTGGACTGAACCCCTATCTCTTTGAGATGGCAAATATTCGCGAGCATTGCTCTTGGGTTACCGAAGACCCAAAGTCAGCTACCGAAAAGGCTAAGGCATTAGTGAGTGCCGCCGTGAGGCGAATATACTACCAAGAGCCACTAGAGGTCAGGGAAGTTCCGGTCACCGCCAGTGTCCTGGTTGTGGGTGGAGGCATTGCTGGCATTCAGGCGGCTCTGGAGATAGCAAATGCCGGACACAAGGTCTACCTTGTGGAGAGAGAACCCAGTATTGGTGGGCATATGGCACAGTTCGACAAGACCTTCCCTACGTTGGACTGTGCCAGTTGTATCTTTACGCCCCTTCTGAGCGCAGTGGGGCAGCACCCCAATATCGACCTAATGACCTATAGCGATGTAGAGGAGGTCTCCGGCTATATCGGCAATTTCAAGGCTAAAATCAGAAAGAGGGCAAGGTATGTCGATGAAGATAAGTGTAATGGTTGTCTCGTATGTGTGGAGAAGTGCCCGTGGAAAGCGGTTAGCGAGTTTGATGAGGGCTTGGCCCAGCGCAAGGCCATTTACACCCCATTCGCCCAAGCTGTGCCCAGTGTGCCGGTGATAGACACCGAGCATTGTGTCTATTTCTCAAAAGGCACCTGCCGGGCTTGTGAGAGGTTCTGTGATCCAAAGGCTATCGATTTTGAGCAGCAAGATAAAGAAGTAGAAGTAGAAGTTGGGGCAGTTATTGTGGCTACCGGCTACGATGCCTTCGACCCGTCGGTTATCACTAGTTATGGTTACGGGCACTATGATAATGTCATTACTGCCCTCCAGTTTGAGCGGATGTGTAATGCATCTGGTCCCACCGACGGTAAAATCGTGCTCAGGGATGGCTCAGAACCTAAGAACATAGCCATTATTCACTGTGTAGGCAGTCGTGACAAGAACTATCATGAGTATTGCTCTCGGGTGTGTTGCATGTATTCTCTCAAGTATTCTCACCTGATAAAAGAAAAGATTGAGGATGCTGAAGTCTACCAGTTTTATATTGACATGCGCTGCTTTGGTAAGGGATATGAGGAATTCTATGAGCGTGTCTCCGACGAAGGCGTTAAGTTCATACGAGGCAAGGTGGGTGAAGTCACCAACCGCACCATAACTGAAGAGGAACGAGGGAAACTGGTGGTCGTAGCTGAGGACTCCTTGATGAGTGCCATGATAAGGGTGCCGGCAGATATGGTTATTCTCAGTACGGCGCTGGAGGCTCGTTCGGATGCCGAAGCTGTTGCCCGACTATTCAATATTAGCCGCAGCGCCGATGGCTTCTTCTTGGAGAGGCACCCCAAGCTGGATCCAGTGGCTACTACGACTGACGGAACATTTGTAGTTGGCTGCGCGCAGGGGCCCAAGGATATACCAGATGCTGTGGCTCAAGCTTCAGCGGCCGCAGCTCGGGTCCTAGCTATGATTAGTAAAGGCAGCGTTGAGATTGAAGCTGCTACCGCTGTCATTGATGAGGAGCTTTGCTCTGGCTGCAAGATCTGTAACCTTCTTTGCCCCTACAGCGCTATCTCCTTCGATGAGGAGAAGAGTGTCTCGCGAATCAATGAAGCCCTGTGTAAGGGCTGTGGTGTCTGTGTGGCAGCTTGCCCCAGTTCTGCTATCGCTGGCAAGCACTTTACGACTGAGCAAATTATGGCTGAGATTGAGGGGGTGTTAGTATGAGCTTTGAACCAAAGATCGTTGCCTTTTTGTGCAACTGGTGTTCCTACCGTGGTGCTGACCTGGCCGGGACTTCAAGGATGAAGTGTGCCCCCAATGTTAGACCGATAAGGGTTATGTGTAGCGGCCGAGTGGAACCTGATTTCATCCTGAAGGCGTTTGAAGCTGGTGCCGATGGCATATTAGTTCTCGGTTGCCATCCCGGGGACTGTCACTATGCTGAGGGAAATCATGCCGCAGCCAGGCGTATACCATTACTGAAAAAGATGCTGGCGCAACTAGGGGTTGAAGACGAGCGCGTCCGCCTCGACTGGGTATCAGCATCCGAAGGCCACCGTTTTGTGTCGATAATAGACGACATGACCGAGAAGGTTAGAGCTCTAGGCCCCTTCAGCAAGAACTCTGGGGAGGAAAAACATGGCTAAACTCAATTTGGCGATTTACTGGTCGGCCAGTTGCGGTGGCTGTGATGTGGCTATTCTGGATATTAACGAGAAGATTCTCCAGGTGGCTGAAATTGCTGATATTGTGTTCTGGCCCATAGCCCTTGACTTCAAACGACACCATGTCGAGGCGATGGAAGACAAGTCTATTGATGTTTGTTTGTTCAACGGAGCGGTCAGGACTTCAGAGCAGGAGGAGATGGCTGAGTTGCTCCGCGCCAAATCCAAGGCAATGGTTGCTTTTGGCTCCTGCGCCCATCTTGGCGGAATACCAGGGCTGTCCAACTTCACTAACCGTGCCGAGACCTTCGAGCGGGCTTTTGTTGAGGCAGAGAGCTGTGACAATCCCGACAAGACACTGCCTCAGAATATGACCAACGTCGCTGAAGGCGAGTTAGAGCAACCCGAATTCTATGATACTGTAAAAGCTTTGAATCAGGTGGTTGATGTTGAGTATTATATCCCGGGTTGTCCTCCCACCGTCCCTATCATCTCCCAAGTTGTCGACGCCTTGGCTGCTGGGAAACTACCACCAGTGGGGACGGTGTTTGGTTCAGACAAGGCGCTATGTGATGAGTGCCCCAGGACGAAGGAAGAGAAGAAGATCACCAAGATTTATCGTCCCCATGAGATTATCCCTGACCCTGAAAAATGCTTTCTGGAACAAGGGATGATATGTACGGGGCCGGCGACACGCGGAGGCTGTGAAGCTCGATGCATTGCCGCTAATATGCCATGCCGCGGTTGCTTCGGGCCGCCGCCTGGAGTTACTGACCAGGGAACTCACATGCTCAGTGCCTTAGCCTCCATTCTTGATGTCACGGAGGATGAAGATATTGCCCGAATGATTGATGAGATAGTTGACCCAGCAGGCACTTTTTATCGGTTCAGTCTGCCCACCGCAATGATGAACCGAAGGCGAATGTAATCTAGGAGAAAGCACTATGAAGCGAATTGTCATCGACCCGTTTACTCGCCTCGAAGGTCATGGAAGAATAGACATCTTTCTTGATGATGACGGCAATGTGAAGAACGCCTATCTTCGAGTGCCAGAACTCCGTGGCTTCGAGAAGTTCTGTGAAGGGAGACCGGTAGAGGAGCTCCCTCGCATTACTCCCAGAATCTGCGGTGTTTGTCCTGGAGCCCATCACATGGCATCAACCAAAGCTGTTGATGCTGTGTACCATGTCGATCCACCGCCCGTAGCCAAGAAGATAAGGGAATTGTTTTATGCGGCTCACATGTGCCACTCCCACATCGCTCACTTCTACGCCCTAGCGGCTCCTGATTTTGTCCTCGGCCCCACGGCTGACCCTGCGGAAAGAAACATATTGGGTCTTATTGCCAAAGTCGGACTGGAAACAGGAACAGAGGTCCTCAAGCATCGGGCTTATGCCCAGGACATCCAGGCGGTTATCGGCGGTAAGGCAACTCATGCCGTATGTGGCTTGCCCGGTGGCGTCAGCAAGGCAATTACTGAAGATGAGCGCCGTGATTTTGAGGAAAAATCCAAGTCCATGGTCGAATTCGGCAAGCTATCATTGAAGATTTTTGACGATGTTGTTCTCAAGAATAAGGAGTATGTTGACCTTATCCTAAGCGATATGTATACCATGAAGAGTTACTATATGGGCTTGGTCGACGCCAACAACAAAGTGAACTTTTATGAGGGCGATGTGCGGGTTGTGGACCCCGATGGGAAGGAATTCGTCACGTTTAAGCCAGCTGACTACCTCGATCATGTGGCTGAGCATGTTGAGACGTGGACTTATCTTAAGTTCCCTTTCTTGAAGAAGGTTGGCTGGAAGGGCCTAGTGGAGGGCAAAGACAGCGGTGTCTATCGGGTGGCACCCTTAGCTCGGCTTAACGCTGCCGATGGCATGGCAACGCCATTGGCTCAGGCTGAGTATGAAAGAATGTATCAGACTCTAGGTGGCAAGCCAGTTCACCATACTCTGGCTATGCACTGGGCGCGGTTGATTGAGCTTCAATATGCCGCCGAAGAAATGCTCAGGCTGTGCCAGGACCCGGAAATAACTGACCCCAACGTTCGGACTATCCCAACGGCGACTCCAGATGAAGGGGTCGGCGTAATAGAGGCACCTAGAGGTACTTTGTTCCATCATTATCAGACCGATGAGCATGGCATGACCAAGAAGGTGAACTTGATTGTGGCCACTGGCAATAACAACGCTGCCATGTGCATGTCTATTAAGAAGGTTGCCCAGGCCTTAATTCAAAAGAGCAAGGAAGCTACCGAGGGCATCCTTAACATGATTGAGATGGCCTACCGAGCCTATGATCCGTGCATCGCTTGTGCCACCCATTCTCTCCCTGGGCAATTACCTCTAGAAGTGGTCATCTATGACAGCGGGGGCGATGAGATCAGAAGGCTAAGCCAGCATCTATCCTAGCCGGTCTGTCCTAGAAGGCGCTTGTCAAGAGAATCTAAGCAGACTGGCTTCGTTTCAGCCAGTCTACTTCTTCTCTCTCCCCGCAGCTTGCCAAGTTGGCCAGGCTATTGCAATCTCTAATTAGCTAACAATAATTGGTGATCAATGAAGACCCTGATTCTAGGACTGGGCAACCCTATTCTAGGTGACGATGGTATCGGCCTCCGGGTAACCGAGTCGCTTGAAGCTGAGTTATCTGGCCAGGATATCACCATCTCGGAGAGCAATGCTTCCGGACTAGGCTTGCTAGATCTACTCGTAGGCTATGACAGAGCTATTATCATCGACGCTATTCAGACTAAGGATAGTAACATCGGCGCAGTATACCGCCTTGGAGTTGACGATTTGAATGTCACAAGACACGCGACCTCACCTCACGATGTAAACTTAGCCACCGCGTTGGAGTTGGGCAAAATGCTGAATCTAGCTCTGCCACAGCAAATCAGCATCATTGCCATTGAGATCCCCCCCGTTTGCACTTTTACTGAGGAATGCAGCCCCGATGTCGAGAAAGCTATCCCTTTAGCCGTCGATATGGCGCTCGCCATCCTCAACGAGAGACAAGAAAGACGGTGAGGGGGATAGAAGACAGCCAGCCCCACAGGTATCGTTCAGGTACCCTCACTAAATGTCCCCATGTTCCTCCCTCTTTGGTCGAGCCTTGCAGGGAATCGACTCGGCTGAAAGACTAGCGCAGCCGAATCACCGCCATAAAGATGGTCACAGCCAGAACGAGCAAGCCCCAGAGATTGAGCCCAACCGAGGTGAAAAACACGTTAGGGATGGCAAAACACAGGGCAGCGCTGAGACCGCTGACAATTGCCAGGCCGGTGCCACGCTTGCGGTTTACCGCAAGGCTGACGACTTCACCGATAGCGTAGCCTGCACCGGCAGCTATGAAAAAGCGAAAAAAGAACATGAACGGCAAGGGGATTAGATATATGCCCAACCACACAAACCCGCAAGCAAGAGCAATTCCTACGCCGGCCCCTATGGCCCTGAGGTAATATGGTGTTGAAACCTGATAAGTCGGCAGAGACTTCAACTTAGCACATTCTGCGCAACGCACTCCCACAGGGGTTTGAATCAAGCATTTAGGACAGATGGGCTTGCCGCATTTCCCGCAAGCAAGGTTCGTTACTACATCCGGATGCTTAGCACACTGCACGGCTTTCGGTCCAACCCTCCAACTTGAGACTAATGATACCTTATTAGTTCCAGACTGCGCTCGTCGGCAAGGGCAAACAATTGCTCCACCGACTGCTGCGGAACAAGCGCCTCTCCGATCATAACTTCGGAGCCATCTCCAAAGGCATGATAATCAGTGCCGCCCGTGGCAACAAGCCCGTACTCTTGAGCGATCGCTAGCAGCCTGTCGATAGTATCGGAACTATAATCGCGATAGTACACCTCGATCCCAACCAAACCAGCCGCTTCCAGTTCGGGAACAAGCTCATCTAAACCAGTGATGTCCGCCGGGTGAGCCAAGACAGCCAAGCCTTGAGCCTCGATAACCAACTTCACCGCCCCAGCCAAAAGCATTTTCTCACGCTCCACATAAGCAGGGCCATCGCGGCCGATGTATTTGTTGAAAGCCTCCTTCTCCGAACTCACGTAGCCCTTTTCCGATAAAGCCTGAGCTATGTGAGGACGACATACGGAACCGCCTTGAGCTAGCTCTCGTACCCGCCGCCACTCAATCTCCATACCCAGGCCACTGAGCTTGGCAATCATCTTTTGTGCGCGGCCCTGTCGAGAATCGCGCAGCCTACGTAGACTGGTGGCCAACTTGTGATCGGTGTAATCAACAAAGTAACCCAGAACATGGACCTCCCCATGAGGTACGTCGGTACCAATCTCCACCCCGGGTATCACGGTAAGCGCAGGGAAGGCACGAGCAGCTGCCAGAGCGGGAGCCACACCATCTACGGTGTCATGGTCAGTAATTGCAATGACATCAAGTCCGACCTTTACTGCCAAACCAACAATCTCCTCAGGCTCCAGTCGTCCGTCAGAAGCAGTGGTATGCAAATGGAGATCAGCTTCCATCCGCTACCCCCACTTCTCGCCGAACCCGTTGAATGGCTACCGCCTTGCCACTAGCTTCGTCTACTTCAACCAGCACCGCATCGAAAACCGCTCTTCCTTTGCCAACCGAGAGGCGGTGAGGCATCCTGGTGAGAAAACTGTGGATTACTGATTCAGCATCATCCCCGATAACTGAATCCATAGGACCTACCATGCCTACATCAGTGACATAGGCTGTGCCCCCGGGCAATATGCTAGCGTCTACAGTACCTACATGCGTATGCGTACCAAGGACCGCACTGACTCGACCATCAAGATACTTTCCCATAGCCGCCTTCTCTGAGGTAGCTTCAGCATGAAAATCGACAATAATGATGTCAGCTTCAGCTTGCGAGAGCAAGCAGTCCATAGCCCGGAAAGGGCAATCGTATTCACCTACAAAAACTCGCCCCACCAGATTGACTATCAAGGCGTCGGCGGTCAGCAGAAAACCGCGACCTGGTGCACCCGGTGGAAAATTCAAAGGCCTGAGAATAGGCAATTGGCCATCGAGATAGGGAATGATCTCCTTCTTAGCCCACACGTGGTTGCCAGTGGTTATTACGTTGACGCCACAGTCAAGAAGTTCCTGAGCAGTGTCCAATGTGATACCCAAACCACCAGCGGAGTTCTCGCCATTGGCTATGACCAGGTCAAGTTCATATTCAGAACGTAAGCCTGGTAGAAGCTCTTGGACCGCCCTTCTGCCAGGCTTACCTATGACGTCACCTATCATTAGTGCACGCAATAGTTCCCCTTACGCTACTTACTTGGCATAATCCACTGCCCTAGTCTCCCGCATCACGGTCACCTTTATCTGCCCCGGATACTTGAGAGTATCCTCTATCTTCTGGACGACATCTCGGGCGAGCCTCATGGCTCCCAGGTCATCTACCAGCTCCGGCTTGACTAGAATGCGTACTTCACGCCCGGCCTGGATGGCGAAAGCCTTCTCAACCCCGGAAAAGCTGTTCGCCACATTCTCCAGCTCCTCGATACGCTTCAGGTACTGCTCCAGAGATTCTCTCCGCGCTCCTAATCTTGAGCCGCTTATGGCATCGGCGGTTGCAACGATAAAACCGAGGGCGCTGGTCGTGGTAGCCTCACCGTGGTGCTCCGCGGCCGCCTGAGCTACCTCATCTGACCTATCCCACTGCTTGATCAAATCAGCACTAATCGAAGCGTGAGGGCCGTCTACCTCGTGGTCTACCGCTTTTCCGATATCGTGAAGTAGGCCGGCTTTCTTGGCCAGTCGCACGTCGGCACCAATCTCGGCAGCAAGCATCCCGCCCAGGTGGGCGACCTCAAGGCTATGAATTAACACATTCTGGCCGTAGCTACTTCGAAATTTGAGTCTGCCCAGCAGCTTGATTAACTCGGGATGCAACCCCTGGACACCAACTTCGCTGGCCGCTCGTTCGCCTTCAGTGCGAATCATAGTCTCAACTTCGCTCTTGGCCTTGCCTACCACTTCCTCGATTCGTGCCGGATGAATACGACCATCGAGAATAAGGCTGGTCAAAGCCACTCTTGCAACTTCACGTCTCAGAGGGTCGAAAGTAGAAATAGTCACCGTTTCTGGAGAGTCGTCAATGACAAGGTCAACCCCGGTGGCCTGTTCCAGAGCCCGGATGTTGCGTCCTTCGCGACCAATAAGTCGTCCCTTCATCTCATCGCTGGGCAAAGGAACAACGGACAGCGTGGTCTCGGACACTACATCCGTGGCGCATCGTTGAATGGTTGTGGCCAGAATCTCGCGGGCTTTGTCGTCAATCTCGTCCTTGATTCGCTCCTCCCACTCCCGAACGCGCCGCGATCCTTCTTCACTCATTTCCTCCTCTAGGGCTTGGAGTAACTCCTGTCTAGCTTCATCACTCGACATTCCCGAGATGAGTTCGAGTTGGTGCAACTGCTTGTTCCGAATCTCTTCCAGCTGAGCTTTTGCCGCCTCAAGCTGTTTCTCACGATCGGCTAAACCACGTTCACGGCCCTCCACCGACTCCAGCTTCCGATCCAGCCGCTCTTCCTTCTGGTTGAAACGCCTTTCCATCTTCTGCAGCTCATAACGGCGCTCCCGACTGTCAGATTCAGAAGCCTGTCTGACCTTAACAGCCTCGTCTCTGGCCTTGCGGACCATCTCTTCATATTTTGCTGTCGCTTCATCCAGTAATCTCTTTGCTTCATTTTGGGCAGAGCGCAACTGTTGATTGGCAAGTACTTGTCTGGCAAAATACCCAACGAGTAGGCCCAAAATAAGAACAAGCCCAACTACAACAAAGTATAAGAACGAAAAAGCCATTTGATTGCCTCGCTTTCATAGAACACCACATGTGGTAATCTTCTAAGTTATTGTCGTAGTCTAATACTAATCCTTCACGGAGCTAGTGTCAAACGAATGACCTGTACAGCAGCGCTACACAGAGGCAGTTTGCTGCTCTTGCCACAAACGTGCCACAACACGACCGATGACTTCGTAGGTGAACCCTCGCCGTCTCAGATGACCAGAAAGACGCCGACGGAATTCCCCATAATCTAAAGCAGCAAGGATACGAGCCTTTTTCGCCCCCGCCTCGTAAGCACTTATCTCATCATTCAGATCCTCTGTTACTTCGTCGGCTGTCTCAGTCGCTACGCCCTTCTGCCTTAACTCAAGCTTCATCAACCGCCGGCTTCTTGGACTGAACGATAGGCGATTGTCTTTCCAGAACAGAGCAAAAGCCACGTCGTCAATCAGTCTCCGCTCTTTCAACTCGATTATAGATTTATCTACCACATCCGCAGCAAAACCATGTCGGTGCAGCCGCTGTCTTACCTCCGCCTCACTTCTGGGACGATAACTGAGATAGTGCAAGACAGCGTCAAA
>JAUVVE010000027.1 GCA_030604795.1 Dehalococcoidia bacterium
GTACCTGACCTTGACATATTGAACGAGCTCGGACTGAAGTTGATAGAGCTCTACAAGGCCGGTGGCAAGCATGCTGAGGCCATCTCAAAGCTGACCTGGGACAATGGGCACCCTGCCAGCGCAGACACGGTAACCAGGGAAGTAAATGGCTACGACTTGACCACAGGCAAACTGGCGGTGAGCTTCGGTCAGCTCAAGGATGACGGCACAACCACCTCCGGCAACTGGCTCTACTGCAATCAATATACCGAAGAAGACGGCAATAAGCTCAAGCGCCGCGACCTCACTCCCGGGCCTTTCGATGTTGGCCTGTATCCCAATTGGTCATGGTGCTGGCCGCTGAACCGCCGCATCATCTACAACAGGGCTTCAGTCGACCTCAACGGCGTGCCCTGGGATAAGGAAAAACCGGTGATCTGGTGGAAGGATGGCAAGTGGGCAGGTGATGTGCCCGATGGAGGCTGGCCGCCGATGGCAGTCGACCCAGAGAAGACCAAGTGGCCCTTCATTATGAAACCTGAGGGATTCGCCCGTCTCTTCGGTATGGGACGTGCCGATGGCCCGCTGCCAGAGCACTACGAGCCCTGGGAGAGCCCGGTCAGGAACATGATGTCAGGAACTGATATCAGCCCGGTGTTCCTCAAAGGTGCTTCTGCAGATAGCCAGCGGGGCACACCGGACAAATATCCCTATGTTGCCACAACTTATCGCGTCGTTGAGCACTGGCAGGCAGGTGCCCAGACCAGAAACCTGCCATGGCTGTGCGAGCTGATGCCCGAGATGTTCGTCGAAATAAGCGAGGAACTGGCGGCAGAGAAAGGCATCGTCAACGGAGGCAGGCTAATTGTGGAATCGGCCCGAGGTGAACTCGAGGCCGTGGCCATGGTCACCAAACGCTTCAAACCCTTCCGCATTAATGGGACTGTCGTTCATGAAATCGGCATGCCCTGGCACTGGGGCTACGCGGGACTCAGCACCGGGCCCAGTGCCAATGTGCTAACCCCACACGTGGGCGATGCGAATACCATGATACCAGAATACAAAGCATTCCTCTGCAATGTAAGGAAGGCTTAGTTGGAGGCAAGTAATGGCTGAAAAAGCAATACTATACGACTCAAGCAAATGCACTGCCTGCCGAGGTTGCCAGGTAGCCTGCAAACAGTGGTGGGGATTACCAGGTGAGACGACCACACAACGTGGAACCTATGAGAATCCTCCGGACCTCTCTGCCGATACCTGGGTTAAGATCAAATTCAAGGAGATAAGCAACGGCAACGGAGGGGTTGAGTGGATATTCACGCGCCGGAGCTGTATGCATTGCACCGATGCCGCCTGTATCAGGGTGTGCCCCACTGGGGCGCTTTATCACGACCCGTCGGGCGTTGTAGCCTACAACAAGGACCTGTGCAGCGGCTGCGGCTACTGCGTCGAGTTCTGTCCCTTTGATGTACCTCGGGCAAAGGGCAACAACCTCACCGGCATACGCAAGATCGATAAGTGCGGCCTCTGTGGTGACAGAATCGGTAACGGGCTTACACCCGCTTGCGTCAAGACTTGCCCTTCAGGAGCACTCGTCTTTGGCGACCAAAGCGGGCTCGTAGATGTCGGCAACAAGAGGGTGCAGGAGCTAAAGTCAACCTATCCCGACGCCTACCTCTATGGTGAGAAGGAATTGGGTGGGCTGCATGTCATGTACGTGCTTACTCAAACTCCAGACGTACACGGCCTTCCCGCTCATCCGGACGTGCCAGCGGCCGCCATAGCCACTGATGACATTCTCCCGCCGTTGGCCTATGCTCTGACCGGCCTCGCTGTGGTAGGACTGGGGATCAACTACCTGGTAGCTCGTGCAAACGCCAATAAAGAGGCTGAGGCCAAGGCCAAGAAATAAGCTGAACAGAATGGAGGACTAGTTATGGAAAGAGTTCAGAAATATACAAAGCCAGCGCGAGTTTTCCACTGGATGCACGTTGGGGCCTTTCTGCTTCTCCTCATCACCGGCATTATCCTGTTTGTCCCGGCGTTTGGCGCTGCCGCTCAAGACAGCTGGACCCGGGTCATCCACCGTATAGGAGCAGTCATCTTCGTACTGGCTCCGCTTATCCAAATCATTGCCAACAGGACGACCGCCTGGGCATCAGTGAAAAGGGCTTTTGCCTGGAACGGAGACGATTTGAAATGGGCAACGGCGATGCCGCGATACTATTTCCTGGGTGACGAGTCTGCTATGCCACCACAGGGCGAAATGAATACCGGCCAGAAGCTTTGGTATACCCTCCTGCTGATATTCGGCCCCATCTTCCTCGTCACCGGTATACTAATGTGGTTCTTCAAGTATAGCCTTCCGTCTGCTGTCTTCCAGTGGAGTGTATTTGTTCATGATGTAGCCTTCATCCTGATTTTCCTCATGTTCCTCGTGCATATTTACTTGGGCGTAATTCACCCCATGATGCGAAAACATGGCGGCTCTTTCAGCTCTATGGTCGACGGAACAGTGACGGCAGAGTATGCCAAGTCCCATCACGGTAAGTGGTACAAGGAGGTCGCCAAGAAGTGAACGGCGGGGCCTCACAGACCCTGACCAACAAACAGGTCATCAATAAGATTCTCGACAAACTGGCAGAGGCTGAACAGCCTCTGCCAAGTTCTTTAGTGTTCTACCGCCAAATCCTGAGCGCCCAGAGCAAGAGTAGACTGCCTGACCTGTCTCAAACCCTAGCTGCTCTAGAAGAGAAAGCTACTCGGCGGCTCGGACAGGGCAAACCGATGCTCACTTTTCAGGATTTGACAGTCGATTGGGCAAATGTTCGAGATCTGCTCAGCGAAGTAATCAGACTAACAGATGACCACCTGTCGCCAACACGAGAGGAAACCGAGGAACTCAAGAAGATTGGCGCGGACACCGCTCTCCTCAAAGAGGAAGCCAAGGTCTGGTTCGGAATCGGAACGCTCTCGCGCAGGGGCGCCCAAAAAAAGGAGGCTATCAATCCACTCATAGCCAGTGTCCTTCAGACCTCGTTACATCCTTTGTTAGCCGCCTACGCCGACGAGCTGCTGCCCCTGGTAAAACAGGAATCATGGTATCGAAGCTATTGCCCCGTCTGTGGAGGCAGTCCTGATTTTGCTTTTCTGGACAAAGAACGGGGGGCACGGTGGCTACTCTGCTCCCGCTGCGGTGCCCGGTGGCTTTTTTACCGTCTGGCCTGTCCCTACTGCGGCAATCAAGAGCAAAGTACCCTGGCCTATTTCGCGGACGACAAAGGCCTGTACCGGCTATATGTTTGCGAGAAATGCCGTGGCTACATTAAGGCCATTGACCTACGAAAAACAGACTCCGAGGTGCTGCTACCTCTGGAACACGTCCTTACCCTAGATATGGACAGGCAAGCCTACGAATTGAAGTATGAAGCCAAAGAATAGCCCCGACTGCGTGACCCCCGAGCAAGCAACAGAACTGCAGTAACCAATCTGTTCATTTTGACTGGCTATGGGAGCGGTGATATAATTTGGGTTTGGAGAGGCTGCACAGCCAAGGAGGAAGTTAATGGCATTTCCGCATATAGGCCCGATGGAAATCGGCCTCGTCTTGGTTATCGTCCTTATCGTTTTCGGGGTTGGCAGATTGCCTCAAGTCGGCGGTGCTCTAGGCAAGAGCATAAGGGAGTTTCGCAAAGCTCGCTCTGGTGAAGAGGAAGAGGACAAGGGTAAGGACGTTGCCAAATCGAGCGAAGCAGAAGCCCCCGATAAGAGCTGACCAGCAGAGGCTACAGCCTTCTCGAGCTTTGAAACCACATTAAGGATGGATGGAAGCCCCACGAGTATCTTGCATCCCGGTTGGCATGGGTTAACTCTCCACTATAAGCTGCAGCCAGGAGGGGTTCTATGGACTTCATGGGCATTGGCCCTCTCGAACTGTTACTCGTCCTCATCATAGGTTTCCTGCTTCTGGGGCCAGACAAGTTGCCCCAGATGGCAGCCAAGGCAGGACAACTATACCGCAGCTTCAAGAAAGCCACCTTTGACCTAACCAAAACAATCACCGAAGACGTGTCAACTGAAAAGAAGACACTCGGCGAGGATGTGTCATCAGAAAAGAAGGCAATCACCGAAGACCTGTCAAGCATAAGCAAGACAATCACCGAAGACCTGTCAAACATACGCAGGGCAATTACCGAGGACCTGTCATCCGAGAACAAAGCAGCCAAGGATTCAGCGATAGCATCAGTAGCTGAGTCGGACGAAGTATCAGGCGCGGAAAACACGAACAAGGCTACACCACCAACGGCTTCCCACCACAAGGTAAATGAGCGATGAAGTAAAGCTCACGTTTATGGGGCACCTAGTGGAGCTCCGCTCCTGCCTACTCCGGACAGTCATTGCCCTAATCGTTGCGCTGCTTATCTGCTTTTGCGTAACGTACTATTTCAAGGACTTCGTCTTCGGAATACTGACGGCACCAGCATTAGCACAACTGCCTGACCTGCCGATAGTCTTCACAGAGGTTACCGAGATGATGGGCACTTTCATAAAGGTGACCCTGTACATGGCGGTAGCCCTCACCCTGCCGTTTATCATCTACCAGTTGGTGAAGTTCATCAGGCCAGCCTTGACAAGGAAGGAGAGGAGCTATCTTTACGTATTACTACCGTCGCTATTCCTGTTGTTTGCTGCCGGAGTCACATTCGCGTACTTCATTCTGCTTCCACCAGCCTTCAAGTTCTTGCTGACATTCGGCGGCGACGTTGCCGAACCTATGATAAGGGTAAGCAATTATATCTCAGTACTGACCAGGCTGATTTTCTGGATCGGCTTGTGCTTCGAAATCGCTCTCATCATGTTCTTTTTGACCAAAATCGGCGTCATTAGACCAGCGTGGCTCACGAAGTACCGCCGCTTTGCCTACGTTGTGGCCTTCATCTTAGGAGCCATCATTACCCCGACCTTTGATCCAGTCAATCAAAGCCTGGTAGCTGTTCCTATCATTTTTCTGTACGAACTTGGTATACTGCTATCAAGGCTAGCCTGGCGAAAACAGGCACAACCTGCTTCAGCCGGGAGTTAAGATGCGAACTGGGGAGCGTTTGAGTCCCGGTGGGCTTCGCGGACTTCAAATCCGTCGGGAGGCATTAGAAGTGTCTCCGGTGGGTTCGACCCCCATACGCTCCCGCCATCCTACAACTGCACTGCCTACCGGAGCACTCGCTCGTCGCCGACACGGCGCGTCAGTTTCTTCTCGTCCATGTGCTCCAGCAGCGCCGTGGCATGCTTTCGGCTGGTGCCCAGCATGTCTCTCACCTCGGCGAGGGTCACCCTACCCCGCTCTCGCAGAAAAGCGATAACCTTGTCCACCATTTCTTGGTAGGCAGACGCTGAAAAGACCACACCACCACCTACCTTTACCACCTTGTTCTGCTCAATTAGCAAGTTGAGCAATTCAGGCTCAACGGTTACCTCCGCGGACGGGGTATACGGATTCTGACTCAGGGCAAGTAGAAACGCGTCAACCTTTGCTTGTTGGTCTTGAGTGAGTTGGATCCGATGAGAAGGAAGACGAACGGCTACTCCTTCTTCAACCAAGATACCGTCATCGAAGAGCTTCCCCAAGGCCGCAGAGTGTGGCGCCAGCCTCAACCTACTGCTCAGCTCCCCTTTGGGCATGCCCGCCCGGGTGGGGAATCTCCCATGATAGCCTTGTACTACAGTCTCAGCTTTCTTCGCTAAACGGTCCCAGCCAGAACTGGTGTAAAGAAGGCGGTGAGCCCCTCGTCCTACTGCCACCACTTTTCCCTGTTCAGTGAGTTCATCCACGACTCTACGGGCCTCGTCAGCCGATAGATTGCACTGTACTAGAAGGGGCTCCAGCTCCAGCGGCTGATTCATCTCCAACGTCGCCACCACCACCTCTTCTACTGCGCCCTCTCCCGCGACCCTCAAGCTTTCGATGACAGCCGGCCGAAACCGCCTATGGCGCGGGGCATGAGAAGCAACAATATCACCGCCGCCCAACGTATCCATTGGCGAACGGATAATGAAATGGTCACCCTTAACCACAGCCACTGGCTTCACCAAGGCAAGCTGAGCCCAGGTAGTATCTTCAGGACCCAGCTTCTCCTTCTCCACAAGATGAACTCTGGCCACGACCTCGCTAGCACCGGAGTAAAAGCTGACAGTAGCGCCATGGCGCAGCGCATGCTTCAAGTCCGAGAGCATACGAAGCCTTACGTCTACCCTCGTGGTTGGTACCAACCAGCCGGGCCGGGTAAGCACATTCCCACGCTCCAACTGAGAAGGCGCCACTCCAACTAAATTGGCCGCCACCCGACTGCCTGGACTGGCCGTATCAACCCGAGTCTTGTGGGTTTGCAGTCCCCGCAGCCTGCCCTTCAGTCCCGACGGAATGACCTCCACATCCTCCCCCACCGACAGCGAGCCATCGACCAACGTTCCAGTGACCACAGTACCAGAGCCGGTTATGGTGAAAGCACGGTCTATCGCCAGCCTGGGTCTGCCAATATCCTTTCTAGGCTCAGCAGAGACCAGAAGCCGGTCCATAGCAGACACCAGGCTCGGCAACCCCTCTCCAGTCATCGCCGACACCGTAACGATGGGAGCGGCAGACAGACTGGTCGATCTCATCAGCTCCTCTACTTCTAGTTTGACCAAGGTGACCAACTCCTCATCTACCAGGTCCATCTTGGTGATGACCACAATACCTGTTTTTATGTCAAGCAAATCAAGTATGGCCAGGTGCTCTCTGGTCTGAGGCATTATGCCCTCGTCAGCAGCGACGACAAGCAGAGCCAAATCGATTCCACCTACTCCAGCCAGCATATTCCTAACAAAACGCTCATGCCCGGGGACATCAACAACTCCCACGTCATGCCCGCTGGGCAGTCTCAGCCAGGCAAAACCGAGGTCGATTGTCATGCCCCGCTCTTTTTCTTCACGGAGCCGGTCCGGGTCTATTCCCGTCAACGCATGCACCAAGACCGACTTGCCGTGGTCTATATGACCCGCGGTGCCTATCACAAACATCCTATTTGCTTCTACCATACTCCCGTCCAGAGTAACTGCATAGCTGCTTTGTCACAAAACCGATGGCGAGAACTGAGCGAGATAACCTGCGCTGGTGCTACCTCAGGCTTTCAGCTGCCCTGTGAAGTGTCTGGAGCAAAACGTCATCCTCTTCAGGGAGGACAGACCTTGGATCGAGAAACAGAACATCCTCGCTTATGCGTCCGACAACCGGTGGGTCCTGACACCGCAGCCAGTGAGCTAATGAAGCCGAGGTGTTTCTTGCCTTCCCCTTCCCACCAATAGCAACAAGCTTGGTGAGCAGTGTATTCCCAGGTAGGCTGCCTCCACCAACCATACTCTCTCCTTCAACTACCTCTGCCAGGCCGCCAAGAGCCTCAGCCCAAAGTCTGGCCCGTCTCTCGACTTCGTCCAGAGGCATCGATATCATCCGCCACACCGGTATCTTCTCCACCACCTCATCTTTCAGGTAATGAACTAACGTGGCCGCCAACCCGGCTAGTCTAATCTTATCGGTTCTGACTGCCCGAGCCAGTGCGTGCCTCTTCAGCTTATCGACAAGGAGCTTCCTGCCCACTATGATCCCTGCCTGAGGACCACCCACGAGCTTGTCTCCAGAAAAGAAAGCCAACCCAACGCCGAGAGCCATGCTCTGTTGCACCATAGGCTCTGCGTCAAGACCGAACATGGTCGTGTCCAAGAAACAACCGCTGCCCAAGTCATCTAACACGGGAAGGCAATGCTTATCGCCGAGCGCAACCATCTCCTCAAGGCTAACCGCATGGGTGAAGCCCTCCACCCTGAAATTGCTGGCATGGACACGCAATAGTGCTGCTGTCCGTGTATTAATGGCTTGTTCGTAATCGTTGGCATAGGTACAGTTGGTGGTACCCACCTCCACCAGCTTCGCCCCACTCTGTCTCATTACGTCAGGGATACGAAAGCCACCACCGATTTCTACAGCCTGCCCTCGGGAAACAATCACCTCTCTTCTTTTGGCCAAGGCAGTAAGGGCCAGTAGTACAGCTGAAGCGTTGTTGTTGACCACCAGCGCCGCCTCAGCTCCAGCTAGTTGACACAGAAGCTGCTCAATGTGAACGTGTCGAGAGCCCCGGGATCCGCCGTCGAGGTCAAACTCCAGGTTGCAATAACCCTTGCTGACCGAGTCCATGGCCGCCATTGCCTCTTTGCTAAGGGGGGCACGACCCAAATTGGTATGAAGTATTACGCCACTGGCATTGATTACAGGGCGCAGGCTTGGCTGTGCTAGCGCCTGTGCCCCAGAGCATACCGATTCTATTATCTCGTCAACCGAAGGACACGCCTTCCCGAGCGTGATCGAATGACGGTCTTGCTCCAGGCGTTGACGAACCAGGTCTACAACCAGGCTGCGCGCATAAACCTCCTGAAGCTGTCTGAGCCTTTCCTCAGAGAGCAACAC
>JAUVVE010000115.1 GCA_030604795.1 Dehalococcoidia bacterium
TGATTCGCGCACCTGGGTCAACAATATCGCCAGAAACGCCGACCTCATAGCTATTGTCGTGGACTTGAGCGACCAGCCAGTAGAACAGGTAGAGGCCACCCTCCAAGAGCTAGAAAACATGGGCATAATGCCCACGACAAATGACGCCCAGGAGACAACCATCGGCAGGCGTCAAAGAGACATGGTAATCATCGCGAATAAGAACGACCTGGCAGATTCAAGAACCAACCAGAGCCACCTTAACTCGCGGTACGGCGCCCGGTTTCCACTGCTTCCAATCTCCGCCAAAGAGGGTAACGGCTTGGAAGAAGCCAGAAGGGGACTTTTCGACACCCTGTGCATTATGCGCGTCCATACCAAAAGCCCAGGAGCGAAGGTTGACTTGACCGACCCGGTAATCCTGAAGCGGGGTAGCACGTTGAAAGAGGCGGCCGAAGCCGTTCACAAAGACTTCCGAAGCAAGTTAAAATACGCCTTGGTCTGGGGCTCAGGTAAGTACGACGGGCAGAGAGTTGCTCAAGAGCACGTGCTTCAAGACGGCGATATCATCGAACTCCATATTTAGAGTTAGCCGCTCCCCCGCGTCCGAATGTCGATCTCGTACAGCTTTTCCGCCAGTTCTTCTATGTATAGGCGATTCTCGAGCTTCATCCGCCACCTCTCGGGAATCGAGCCAATACCCAAGTAGGCGCCAGAAATGGCCCCGGTCATGGCACCTATGGTATCAGTGTCTCCACCAAGGCTGACAGCAAAGAGAACCGCCTCCTCAAAGGAACGGGAATGTGAAACGAACGAATAGACCGCAGCGGGTACCGAATTGAAGGCTTCAATGCCCGTACCCAGCTCACCAGCAACTGTGGCCCTATCCGTTTCACTCAGGAGGTCTGCCGCCTTATCCAGCTTCTGCTTGTAGACTTCGTGGTGAATAAACCCATCCAGCTCAGCCAGAAATTGTCTCGGGTTAAGAGCCACTGCTGGATCCAGGTTCACAGCCAGTGCCACAGCGCATGCCTGCAGTGCTGCCCCCTCCTTGCCCAGTTCATGACTGTGGGTAATCTGGCTTGACCGATAAGCCACCTCCCTTAGACCAGCCAAATCATCGTGATACAGCACCCCCACAGGAGCAATCCTCATTGCCGAGCCATTCCCGTAGGAGCCGCCACGGTACAGCCGTTCAGCCACCCTGTCCCAAGCTTCGCCAGCTCTTATCAATCGAAAGATGCGTGGCGGCCCCGGGCCATAGCCGCGCCAAGGCTCACGTTCGAAATTCTCCATGAAGGTATGCGCCATATGCTCACCGTCGAAGCCCTGATTTTCAGCCAATGACTCAGCCATCCCTATCATCATGTGAGTATCATCCGTATAGGTTAAAACGTCCCGTCTATCAGCTGCGCTCTTAACCTCCTCAGGTTCGACCATACGCCACCCCTCAAAGCCAGCGCCAACGGCATCGCCCACTCCGGTACCAACCAAAGAGCCCGTGAACTTTGACTTGAGGATTTCTTCGTCCATTTCACTACACGCCTAGAAAACTGAAGACTTCGCCTACCAGGTCATTATATAGAGAAAGGCAGGACTTTCGCCAGAGGTTGAGGAGGCCGTTCAACCCCGTAGGCCCGCTGCCTGAAGACAATGCTGCACTATTCCGAGCTTGCTACTTCCTTGGCGTACATTTGCCCGCTCTCCCCATAGTCCCTCCGGTAGAAGCCTGCCTTTGGATAACTCCGACGATGGCTTTCGGCGGTTCTTTCCGGTATCATAGGTGCCGATGTGCAATGGGCGGAAGCATGAACGCAAAAGTAGCTGAGAAAATCGATGAATTCAAGAAGGATAGGTTGCACGGTGCCGCCTGGCTGTCCAGGCAAGCCCTCAGCACCCTAATGCTGGCCATAGACACCAGCCAAGCTCACAAAGTCAGCGAGTTGATCGACGAAATAAGCGTGGTAGCCACAGAACTCACCAAGGCCAAACCAAGCATGAGCTCCACAAGCAATTACGTCAACCAACTTGTGCATCAGATTGTGTTGGAAGCTCAGACGGCAAAGGACCTGAATTCTCTGAAAGACTCCGCGCTAATGAAGGCAAATAAACTTATTGCATTGTCTGAAGAGGCCGCTTCGAAGGCCGCAGAGTACGCCTGCGGAATAATCAGCGACACGGACGTCCTCATAACTTGCAGCTACAGTGCGACAGTATGTAGAGCGTTTGAAATAGCTAAACAGAACGGAACGAGATTCCAAGTTTTGGTCGCCGAGTCAAGGTTCAGAGGTACGGCATATGGGCAAATCACCGTCAAGCAACTTGAACGGCAGCGGATACCGGTACAACTGGTGCCTGACAAATCTATACACCTGCGTGTATATAAGGCAGACAAGGCTCTGGTGGGTGCTGACAGCATATTGGCCGACGGCTCCCTGATTAACGGCACGCCAACCTTTAGACTGGCTCAAGCAGCCAAGGAGCAAAACATTCCCTTCTACACCCTTGGCGAAACTGCCAAGTTCGACATTGAAGGCCGCATAGCCAAAGCATCAAAACTGGAGCCGGGCTTTGACAAAACCCCACCGGAACTAATAACCGGCATAATAACCGAGAAGGGGACCATGGAACCGAGCTTGGTGGCTGCCTACGTTGACACAATGACAAGACATCGAGCGTGAAAAATGAGCCGGGCACAGGTGCGGACTAGAGATGCGGAACAGCTAATCCGGGATTGAGGCAAAGAGATTTGGTTCAAGTCGTGGATACACATGCCCATCTCGATGAACTAGAGAAGCTAGAATCAGCACTCGTCGAAGCCAAAGAGGCTGGAGTCGTAGCTGCTATTGCGGTTGGCTCAAATCATCAGTCAAACCAAATGGTAATGGAAATCTGTCAGAAATACCCGTCATTCGTTTACCCTGCTCTGGGCCTGCACCCCTGGCAACTAGCCAACCTAGAGTCCTGGCAGATTGACCGTGCTCTAGAGTTCATCGAGGAGAGAATCCCTGATATTGTGGCCATAGGTGAAATAGGCTTGGACTACGACAAGAGAGTACTCAAAGTAGCCCGAAAAGAGCTGCAGAAAACGGTCTTGAAGCATCTTCTGGCCTTAGCCAACGAACACGAAAAGCCAGTGTCAATCCACAGCCGTTATGCTTGGAGAGACTGCTTTGACCTAGTACAAGGGGCTGGTGTCGAAAAGGCCGTTTTTCACTGGTTCACTGGTTTCTCCAGCGTCCTCAGAAGCATCCTTAACGCTGGCTACTTTATTTCAGCTACCCCAGCCGCCGAATATCACGAGGAGCATCGGCGAGCTATCAGGGAGACACCTCTGGATAGACTGCTCCTGGAAACGGACTGCCCGGTAGTGTACGGCAGGGAACTCAAATACCGCTCTGAGCCATCGGATATCTTGAGAAGCCTGAGAGCTGTTGCCGCTCTGAGAGAAGTCGAGGAGGTTGCCATCGCTGAGGAAACCACACAGAACGCGGTGCAGCTCTTTGGCCTTGCACCTCAGCGAATATCCTGATAACACGGCCGTACTCTGGGAGAATCATCCACGCTGAAAGCCCGCCATACGCCAAGCCAAGTCGTAGATCCTTCGGTCGCGGAGTTTATCCTGAGTGAGATCCTTCGGTCGCTTCGCTCCCTCAGGATGACACAGGGGAAGGGCTCAGAGTGACATAGGCGAAGGGCTCACTCAGAATGACGCCAAGGGAAGGGAACCGAGTGACAGGGACGAAGTGCCGCCTCAGAATGCCACGGAGCAAAGCGTTCAGCATCGCAAGCAGAGGGCACTCCCGGAACGAGCGGAGGCCAAGGGTTCAGAACGAA
>JAUVVE010000068.1 GCA_030604795.1 Dehalococcoidia bacterium
CTGGCGCCAGCCTGTGCACTACCCTGGTTCTTGATCACATAGCTAATTGTACCTCCTGAGCGCGTAACATCTACGATAATCAAATCCGGGTCGCCTACAGGTGGTGCTGCAGCAACGAAAACCTGGGTGGTAGCAGTAGACGGCCCAGCGGCGTTAGTAGCCGTCAAAGTATAAGTGGTGGTTGTAGCCGGCGACACAGACATACCACCCATAGAGCCAACAGTGCCTATGCCGTGGTCTATGCTGACCGCAGTGGCATCGGACACGCTCCAGCTTAGCATCGATGACTCGCCAGAACCGATGGTATCCGGGGCAGCAGTAAAGGAACTAATGGTCGGCAAATCCATAGCCGGGGGTGGAGGTGCTGTTGAGACGATAACCTGAGTCGTAGCCGTAACGCTGCCAGCGTCATTGGTAGCGGTCAGAGTATAGGTGGTGGTCGCGCTCGGAGCTACTGTCCTGGTCCCGGTTACGGCAACACTCCCTATTCCTTTATCTATGTTAGCCGTTCCACCACCTGAGATGTCCCAGCTAAGAGTCGACGACTCGCCTAAGTCTATGCTCCCTGGGCTGGCCTGGAAAGAATTGATAACTGACCTAGTCTGAGGCTCTTCGCGCTCGTCAGGTGGCGGAGCTGGCTGCACAGCTGGAGGTACGTTAATGCAGCCAGCAGTCGAGCTAATTAGTGCGACAAGTGATACTGCAACTAGGCTTCTGTACCATTTGTATGTCTTCATCTCAGCCTCCTATGACTTCATTCTCGCCGCCAATTATACACCTAACCAAAGCGCAACGGAATACCGCCACGGAGAATCTTGGTTCGTATGTCTGATACCTAGTGATTTCGGGGATGCAGCTGCAAAGCCGATTTCTAAGGCCTATTGGGAAAGGGCCAAGGCATATGCATGGAATACTTGAGAAATGGGGCAAGAGCGCCAGGAGCTACGTGTTATTCAACGAGGCAGGGTAATTGTGTTTACGCCTGTGGCTATCGAGACGAGGATGATATGATTAGCACGAGAGGCACAGCTAAAGGGACTCAGCCTTATCGCCAACGAACTGTGTAAGACAAGCCAGAACACAGACCGCGGCAAGTATGGCAAAGCCAGCTGCAAATATCACGGAGTTGCTCATGACGAAACCAAAACAGATGCTCCCGAGCACCAACATAGCCTCTAACATTGCGAATAATCCGACTGCCCAGCTCATCGTAGTCTCCTCTCTGGTTCGGGCACAATCGAGTGTTTGCCCTGATTATACACCTGGCCCGAGCAAGATGGAATACCCCTACGGGAAACTCTAGTCTGGTGATATTCGTAGGAACTATCGACTAGCCTGTGCCACTATGAAGCCGATTTCGGACTGGGCTTGAAGACAGCTTGAAGCTTTATCGTAGCTTGGAGGCTGATACGACCATCTGGGCTAGTGCGGTATCACTACCAGCTTCATTGGTGCTTGAAACGCCCGTGACCAATCGCCGTGGTCGTCCTGAACCCTAAACGAGATCGTATGCCTTCCCACTGATAGCGTTGAGGTCTCAAAGCTCGCCAACGTACTCAAGTCCCCATCTATGCTCGACTGCCATCTATAAGCGACCACCTGGCCGTCAGGGTCAGTACCGTGCCCAGTGAAACTCACCGTCTCCCCAAAAGAAAACCTGACAGGCCGTATTGAGTCTATAGAGGCAGTCGGCGCCTCATTGGTAGCCGTGCAGCCAAGAGTCACCATCAACATCACCAAGATTGGGAATAATAGCTTTCTCATATTCCCACTTCCCAAGTGAGCCCCAGACTATGTAGAATCCAATACTACGCTGTTTGCAACTCACACTGCAAATCCCAGCAGGCAAATGAAGGCAGCGACCCCAGTGCCCTTGTTTCATCTCATCTCCCTCTTTCCCAAAGCCGCCTAGCTTGGGCAAGATAGAATGGCCGTTTTGATTGACGGTTGGAGTAAAAAGATGCCCGTGCAGGATGCCCCACTCCACACACTAGGAGGCACATGGTATAATTCAGCGGCTTCAGAGGTTTGGACTTGACGTGTCACAAGTTCCCTGGCCGTTAACGCAGAAGGATTCCTCAAACTGACTCCTCAGCTGTTGGATTGACGGATTGATATATGAGTGAATCAAGGAGGTACTCGAAACATGGATGTCGCTGAAGCTATCAAGCAGAGAAGGTCGATTCGAGCTTTTCGACCTGACGGTCTACCCCAGGAGGTTCTGAAGGACATAATGGACATAGCGTTGCGTGCCCCCTCGGGGTCGAATGCCCAGCCCTGGGAATTCGCCATAGTAGGCGGCAGCAAGCTCGAGGAGATTAAGAGAGCCTTTCATGAAGAGCTGGGCAAGCAACCTAATTTTGACTTCCCTTTGCCGCAGCAATACCCTGAACCGTACAGTACCCGTCGGCGGGCTGTCCTGGCAAAACTGTATGAGTCGCTTGGAATAGACAGGGAAGACAGAGAAGAAAGGAGAAAGCTTCAATTGCGGGGTATGGGCTTCTGGGGGGCTCCCAACGCAGTGTATATCTATATCGACCGCTCCCTATGCATCCAGGATGACACCGTGCTTATCTGGCCCATACTTGATTGCGGCCTTGTGGCTGAGAATATCATGCTGTTGGCTACCAGCCACGGTCTCGGCACGGTTCCCCTGGCACAGGTTATCGCATACCCCGACGTACTGAGAAGGATATTGGGAATACCTGGCACTAAACTGATGGTTCTTGGGATAGCGATTGGCTACCCTGATTGGGACAACCCTCTGAGCCAATTCCGTTCAGATAGACTGCAGTTGGATGAGGTGGCCAACTGGTACGGCTTTGACTAGGGAGCGGCTGCAATAGGCTGCCGTGCACCAATCGTCCGCTTCAGGGGAGGCTCCCCATGGAATGTCATATTGTACTCGTGCAGGAAACAGTCGTAGGACAGATACCGGTCCCATGAGTCCTTCGGTCCCGTACTGTCCCGGAGAATGACATCACCAAATGCTTCCACGGTCCCCTGGAGCCAGATGTCTGCCTCTTCCTCAATTGCCAGGCCGAGATTCTCGTCCGCATATTTCGATGTGAGCGAAGCCCGGGGTAATCTTCACCATGCCAAAGCCAACGGCTTCTCTGTTCCACGAACTCGCCAGTGTCCTCGTAAAAGTACCAGTGACCATCATATTCTGAGTTAATGGGGCAGGTCTTGGTCACACTCCATACTCCGTTCTCCAGGTACCCAGCAGCAAAACTTGGCTCGGCGTCCTCATACTGAGGACAACTGCCGCCAACTCAAGTCCTTCCAGCAGTGGAAACTCGACAATCAGGACTAAAGCTCTTGGCCAGCATTGCCACCTCTTCAGCGGTATACTGAGGCAGGTCGGTAACCACAACTGGCTCCGCCTCGGCTTCTGTGCTGGGTGGTGGAGTTGGGCCAGAAGCAGGGAGTGTCTCTTTGAAGATAAATCCGAGGTCGAGGCCTTCAGATGCTTCTCCTTGGGAACTTGTAACGATAGCGTAGAAGACCGCTACTATGCAGAGCATAACAGCCATGGAGCCAAGAAAAGCACCAAGCCGTCGGTCTGTCTTCTTCGGCTGCGGTCCCTGCCCTCCGTATCCATAGACCCCCTGGTATGCTTGATAGCTTCTCGCCGCCTTGGGCAAAGGCTCCGTCAGCCCTGTCTGCCGACATAGACCTTCGCCACAATTCGTGCAGAACTCGGACACTGTGTCGGGAATGGCACCGCAGTGGGCACATCTGTATTGGAAGCTCAGCCCGCAAGCTCCACAGACCGCTTGACCTATGGAGATTTGAGCACCACATGTTGGACATGGGAACATTCGCTGCAAGTTGCCTTCTCCTCTTCCGAATGCGCTGGACTATCCTGCCCCGATTATACACCCTGCCGCTGGAGGTTTGGAATATCCAGTGCGAAGTCTATCGGCCTAACGCAGGTCTGAACGTAACACATCATGCCCTTTTTGCCGCCGGTTTCAACCGTCATCCATTCCCCGTCCTCGGGTTGCTGGTAATCGTCTTCGGCGCCCTGGGCCTGGTGAGAGTTCTATTCCGCTTTGGCTGGGTGTATAATCGAGTCAATCATAGTGCGTCCCGAACTCGCTTGGAAACGTTAGTCTGGCTGAACGAGAATTGGGGGACTGCCCAGGAGGGAAGAAACAATGTTTGTTTTTGGCAACGAATACAAGCGTAGCGATATCCATGCAGAGTATGGAGGCCAAAGACAGGGTGGAATAAGCACGCCTGCCAGGCATGATTTCGTGATGTTGTTCACAGGGGAACAAGGACGCCGATACGGTTATTTGGACGACTGGACAGAAGAGGGCTTATTTCTCTTTACTGGTGAAGGGCAACATGGAGACATGTCGTTTGTGCGGGGTAATGCAGCGATTCGCGATCACGCTGCAAATCGCAAAGACCTTCACCTTTTCGAATATGTCCGGAGAGGGTATGTTAGGTACGTTGGTCAAATGGTTTGCACAGGATTTCGCGAGCCTCGCCGTGCGGATATCGACGGTAATAGCCGCCGAGTAATCATCTTCGAACTCATGCCCGTAAACGCGTTCGACGAAACGGTTCTTTCAGGCGAGAAAATATCAGATGACGAAATGTGGGGGCAGCCTATTGTCTCTCTCCGTGAAGGCGCTGTCGCCTATTCAACTACCGCTAGGACTCCGGCAGAAAGGATAGCTTTTGTACGGTACAGAACTAACGCTATTAGAGTTTATGCATTGAGGAGGGCAAACGGTGTTTGCGAAGGGTGTGGTGAAGACGCTCCCTTCAAAACCAGTTCAGGTCGCCCCTATTTGGAGCCCCATCACATATGGCGTTCATCTGATGCTGGCCCCGATCATCCAAAGTGGGTTATCAGCCTGTGCCCAAACTGTCACCGACGGGCTCATTACGCTCGAGATAGGGCCACGTTTAATCGACGACTAGCACATATAGTCAGCGAAAAGGAGAAGAAAAGCTAGTGCTTATGGGTTCGCGATTCAGGTAGGGTGCAAGGGGCGTTAAGCTGAGTCCAACAGGACATCCGTACGACGACTACAATGGGAGGTTATGAACATGGCATTCAAAGTACTCTTCCTTGCCCATGCCCCAGATGCAGAGCCAGAGAAGCACAGGTCTGTGGTTGAGACATCCAAGTACAAGCTCTTTGCGGTGGTAGTCAAAGACCAGGTTCAAGCAGTGAAAGAGTGCAGACAGCTTGTCGATGAGGAGGGCATTCATTCAGTCCTGCTCTGCCCAGGATTTACACATAGAGATGTTGCCGAGATAGCGGAGGCTGTTGGCAAGAACGTTGCCGTTGCTGTAGCTAGAGGGGACGGTCCGAGCAGCAGGGTCTCAGCGGAGGTAAGAAGAAGGGAGCTGTCGCCTCAAAGCGGCAACTAGCGGCCTATCTGCAATCTCAACGAGGCACGAGTCTTCACTCAGCTTGGTGGTGCGTTTGTCTAAGGACCAGACGCTCCGCAGTGGCGTGAGGCCGGCACTCATGGATATCGCCAGGCCATGAGCTGTGGC
>JAUVVE010000024.1 GCA_030604795.1 Dehalococcoidia bacterium
AGTCGAGCCAGTGTCGATTCAGGCATCTGGAGCTGGTAGCACTGCACGACTTCTTGGCTCTGCTGGTTCTGGTGCTTGACGAAGCTATACTGAGACGTAAGCTTTTGTCCTTTGAGGAACCGATTACTCAGGAGCGGCTAGCCAGGCTTGCCAACAAACTAAATGCCGCTCATTCGGGGTTGACCGGTTCGGAGATCTCAGCTAAGAAGCTGGAGGTCTCCCCTGAAGAAGAGCGGGTGACAGGGGCGGTGGTGGAGATGATGGCTGCTGAAGATCAGACGGCGTACGATGAACCTTATCTTGACGGATTGCGGTTGATGCTAGGTCAGCCCGAGTTTGTTGACAAGGAGAGGATGTTGAGTGTTATGGAGCTGATGGAGGCGAGAGGTTGGCTTAGCTCCACGTTGTCCCAGCGCGCGAGTGATGAGGGAGTGCGAGTCGTGATTGGTGAAGAGAACCGGGACGAGGCGCTGCGCGACCTAAGTCTGGTTTTCAGTCGTTATGGGGTTCCTCAGCGAGTTGGTGGCACTATCGTGGTGATTGGTCCGACTCGAATGGATTATCGCCGCGCTATTTCCACTGTGGGCTGTGTCTCAGAGGTTCTGAGCGATTTGGTGGCTGGGGTTTGCCGCAGCGGCTAGAATTGCCCGATAAGGGGGCTAGGATTGGCTGAAGAAGACAAAATGGTGTCTGGGAGCGAAGTGCCTGAGGTGGCTGAAGAACTGGATGTGGAAACCTTGAGCAAGGCTCTGGCAGAGGAGAAAGAGAAAGCTGAGAAATACTTGGCTAACTGGCAGAGGGCCGAAGCTGACTTCAGCAACTACAAGAGGCGCACCGAGCAGGAAAGGAATGAACTGGGCAACTCTGCCAATGCTGCTCTCATCCTTAGCCTGCTGCCGGCACTGGATGATTTGGAACGGGCTTTCGCCTCGCTGCCTCCAGAGGCGGCAGACCATACCTGGGTTGAGGGCATGAGGCTAATTCAGCGCAAGCTTCAAGGGGCTCTGGAGGTGCAAGGGCTGGCTGAAATAAAGGCGGTAGGTGAGGTCTTTGACCCTAACCTCCATGAGGCGGTGGCGCATCACGAGGGGGAGGAGGGTGTGGTCATTGGTGAGGTTCAGAAGGGCTACAAGTTAGGGGACAAAGTACTTCGGCCGACTCTTGCCGTTGTGGGCAAAGGCAAAGAGGACCAGGCTGATGAAGGGGAGTCTGAGGGGTCGACCGACACGTAGTGAAGCCTTACTTGTAAGGAGGAGAACATGGGTAGAGCAGTAGGTATCGATTTGGGGACCACATTCAGTCTGGTGGCAGTTATTGAAGGCGGTGAGCCGAAGATTATTGAAAACAGCGAGGGTGAGAGGCTTACGCCATCGGTGGTTGCTGTGGACAAGAAGGGCGAACGTCTGGTGGGGCTGTTGGCAAAACGCCAGGCGGTTACCAATCCGGAGAATACTATCTTCAGTATCAAACGGCTGATTGGGCGCAAGTTCAAAGAACAGGAAGTGCAGTACGACATAAAGCGGCTGCCCTACAAGATAGTCGAGGCGTCAAATGGCGATGCCAAGGTGGTTATGGGAGACAAGGACTATAGGGCGCCGGAGATATCGGCCATGATTCTACAAAAGCTGAAGACCGATGCTGAAGCTTATCTGGGCGATAAGGTTACCGATGCCGTGATTACCGTGTCGGCCCATTTCAACGACAGTCAGCGCCAGGCGACGAAGGATGCTGGAGCCATTGCCGGATTGAATGTGCTGCGTATCATCAACGAGCCCACAGCGTCATCTCTGGCTTACGGTATGGACAAGAAGCAAGAGGAGACCATTGCCGTTTACGACCTTGGCGGTGGCACCTTTGATATTTCCATTCTTGAGCTTGGTGAGGGCACTTTCCAGGTCAAGTCGACCAGCGGCGATACTCATCTCGGCGGCGACGACATCGACCAGAGAATCATGGACTGGCTGTGTGATGAGTTCAAGAAGGAGTCGGGCATAGATTTGAAGCAGGACAGAATGGCGTTGCAGCGGTTAAGAGATGCCGGAGAGAAAGCAAAGCGCGAGCTGTCTATCGTGGCTCAGACGGAGGTGAATCTGCCCTTCATTACGGCTGATGCTTCCGGGCCCAAGCACCTGACCATAACTCTGACCCGGGCCAAGCTGGAGCAAATGTCGATTGACTTGCTGGAGAAAAGCATAGAACCGTGCCGTCAGGCTCTGACTGATGCCGGTCTGACTGCGGCTCAAATAAGCGACGTGATTCTGGTTGGTGGTCAGACGAGGATGCCCAAGGTTCAGGATACAGTGCGCCAGTTCTTTGGCAGAGAGCCGGTCAAGGGCATCAATCCGGATGAGGCTGTAGCTCTAGGGGCAGCTATTCAGGCGGGTGTGCTCAAGGGTGATGTAAGAGAAGTCCTCCTGCTCGACGTTACCCCGCTTACTCTGGGCATAGAGACACTGGGTGGCGTATCCACCGCTCTTATACCACGCAACACTACTATTCCAACCTCCAAGAGTCAGATTTTCAGCACGGCGGCCGACAACCAGCCCAGTGTGGAAATCCATGTGCTCCAAGGGGAGCGCCAGATGGGAGCCGATAATCGCACCTTGGGCCGCTTCATGCTTGATGGCATTTTGCCAGCGCCGAGGGGTGTGCCCCAGGTAGAGGTCAGTTTTGATATCGACGCCAACGGTATTCTGAATGTCCGGGCCCAAGACAAGGGTACCGGTAAGGAGCAGAAGATAACCATCACTGCCTCCAGCGGTTTGAGCAAGGAGGAGGTGGAGAAGATGACGCGAGAAGCCGAATCCAATGCCGCTGAAGATGCCAGAAAGAAGGAAGAGGTGGAGACTCGCAATACGGCGGACACCCTTGTTTATACCGCTGAACGAACCGTCCGTGAACAGGGTGACAAGATTCCTGATGACTTGAAGCAAGAGGTGGAGGGCAAGATAGCTGCAGTGCGGTCTGCTCTTCAGGGAACGGACATCAATTATGTTCGCAGCACCACGCAAGAGCTATCTGAAGTGATGCAGAAGATTGGTGCCGCCGTTTATCAGCAAGCTGGGCCACCTCCCCCCGATGGCGAGGCGCCGGGTGGTGAGGCTGCTGGTGGCGAAGCCCCCGGTGGTGAAGCTCCTGACGATGAGGAGGGCACCGTAGACGGGGAGTTCAGGGAAGTATAGGACTGCTCCATTACGCTATCCGCACTCGTGGCGGCGGATGTTGTCCCCAGCGGGCCATCCGCCGCTTTGATTTCGGACAGATGTATGAATGTGCTTTGTGAAAGGGGCTTGGATAGGAGCGTAGTGCGTGGCTGCTATTGACACGATAACTGAAAACCAATAGTATGGTACGGAATTCCAGCCAAGGGAGGTACGGTCTTAAATGGCGAAGAAAGGTATATCCATAAGTGGTGTGGCTATGGGAATTATAGCCATAGTCGCCGGCGTTCTGATTCTGTTTAAGTGGTTACCTCTGTACTTGGTTGTTGGTATTTTTCTCATTGTGTGGGGTGTGCTCGCTGTCATAGACAAGCGCTAGAATTGGTGTATCTAGACCAACGGGTGTACTCACAAGGAGACTTGGCAAGGAGGGAAGTGTTCTTATGTTTACTGTAAGCGGTCTGGTAATGGGCGTGTTAGCCCTAATATTCGGCATCCTAGTGATGATTTTCCCCCGGATACTGAACTATCTGGTGGGCATTTATCTCATTATAACGGGGATACTGGCAATCATCGCCGCCGTATGATGTGACTCGATATGCGAGGGGCTAGAACCGTCGACTCGTTCTAAGGTAGCGTGCGCTCTTTTCCGCCGCGGCCTCTCTCTCGGGCGAGCCATGGGTGCTTTAACCGACTGCGGGTGTGGTTAGTGGGGAGACTGTGTTGTAACGCCACTCGCTATTCTCGGCCCTTCGTTCCTGCTACCCTGTGCGGAGCGAGTGCTCTCGAGGTTCCTCCTCCGCACCGAGCCTCTTGAAGTGAATCTCTTCGGTGGCTCTGCTTCCTTGGGGAGGCGGGTTAGCTGTTAGGGGCGCGCGTGGACAGTTGGCCAGCTTGCTTTCGTACGTGGCATAGGCTAGAATGATTTCTACAGTATGTTGGTACGGGTTTTGGAAATGACTGACTTTACTCAGCTTTATGAGGGTTTGAAACAAGAGCGGGCGCGGTTGAATGGTGAGCTGGAGCAGCTACGCGCCACAATGCGTGCAGCTGGTGCGGAGCGAGAGGGGAGCCCGTTTGGTAAGAGGGAAGAGGAAGCCAGTGAAGCCTTTGAGCTGGAGAAGAGTCTGGCCTTGGGCAGACGGCTAAGTGATGCTCTAGCTGATGTGGAACACGCTCTGGAGAAATATGAGGCTGGCAACTATGGCGTATGTGACCTTTGTGGTCAGCAGATAGAGCCAGCCAGGCTTGAGGCGCTACCCCAGGCGAGTTTGTGCTTCGAGTGTAAAACGCGCCAGACGAAGAATGCCAGGAGCAAATCGGCACGGTAGAGGGCGGATAGGGCTATTCCTTATCATTGCTGCCTTTGTGGTGGCGGCGGACCAGACAAGCAAGCTATGGATTAGGACTCATTTAGCTCTTGGCGAATCGCTCCCGGAGGCTGGTCTTCTACGTTTAACCCATGTACAGAACACTGGCTCAGCCTTTGGTCTGTTTGCGAATCAAGCTTTCCTGTTGACCGTCGTCGCGATAGTTGGGCTGATTGTAGTTCTACTGTTCTACCGCTATCTCTCTGAGCACGGCATTTTGGGTACGTTGGCCCTGGGTCTGGTTTTCGGTGGTGCTGCGGGCAATCTGATAGACCGCCTCCGCTTTGGTTATGTTACTGACTTCATTGACGTACGCTTGTGGCCTGAGTTCTATTGGGTTCGCTTGTGGCCTGAGTATCACTGGCCGACATTTAACGTCGCGGACTCAGCCATAACGGTCGGTGCAATCGCTCTTGCCTGTTTCGTTTTCTGGGCGGTGAAGAAGGAGGATGACCATCCGTTTGGAGTCAGAAGTTAGAGTATTCCGGGTTGCTGAGTCAACCGTCCGCCTGGACAAATACCTGGCCGAAGTATGCCCTGAGCTATCACGCTCACGCCTTCAGAAGTTGATTGAACAGGGCCGAATTCTGGTCAACGGATGCGGAGCCAAGGCGAGCCAGAGATTGAACAGGGGCGATAGGATTGACGTTAGCTTGCCAGCTTCTCAGGCGGCCTTTCTTGCGGCTGAAGCTATCCCAGTAAGCATGATCTATGAGGATGACGATGTTGTGGTGGTAGACAAGCCGGCCGGGTTAGCTGTCCATCCAGGTCCGGGACACAGTAGCCAAACCCTGGTTAACGCGCTCTTAACTCATTGCCCCGGTCTGCGTGCCTTCGGTGATACTATGCGGCCGGGTATAGTCCACCGCCTGGACAAGGATACTTCCGGACTAACCATCGTTGCCAAGAACGGGCCTGCTCAGCAGCATTTAATCAGTCAGTTCAAAGCACGGTTGGTATCCAAGCGTTATCTTGTCATGGTCAAAGGTAGATTGACTCCTATGCGGGGCGTTGTCGAGGCTCCTATCGGACGTGACCCGTCTAACCGTAAACGCATGGCGGTGGTAGCCGAGGGCAAGTCGGCCAGGACCAGCTATTGGGTTAAAGAGTACCTTGGCGACTATACCTTGCTTGATATTGCCACCGAGACAGGCCGCACCCATCAGATACGAGTTCATTTATCGGCCATTGGCTACCCGGTGGTTGGGGACCCGGTCTACGGTGTCAAGTCGGCCTATCTTGAGCGACAGTTCGTCCATGCTTACCGCCTGGGTTTCCGTTTGCCGGCCAGCGGGGAATACCGAGAGTTTACCTGTGATCTGCCTTCAGACTTGTGGCAAGCTCTTGAACTGATGCGTCAGAGCTGCAACTCAGCGAAGGTCCTTTAGCAATCCTTCACGGAGTTTGCCTTGCGCCAGATTCTTCAGCCGCTCGGCTCCTTTAGAATGACAAGAAGCGAAGGGCTCCCTCAGACTGACAGAAAGCAACATGTAGGGACAGGTCTTTAGACCTGTCCGAAGCAGTAAGATAGCGGACAGACCTGAAGGTCTGCCCCTACTTTTGCGATGCTAACCGCAAAACAGAGCTGGTAAATGGCCTCTGCTTAATGTTGTTGCCTAATCACATGGCGATGTGCTACATTGTAGTTAGTGTGGGGTATGTGAATGAAGGAAGCTGATAAGTCCTATGGCCAACTTAAGAAAGAGCAGTTGGGAAGGGAAAGCGAGCTGTTGGCTGAGCTGCTGGGCGGCGCTGAACAGTTGAAGGATTTGGGTGCCTTTGAAGCCGATCTGGGTGTTCGGCGAAATGAGATTCTATTTAAGGTGACCGTGGAAATAGAGGACACCAAGAGCGCCTTAAAGCAGGCCGAGCAACTGGTTGGTCGACTGAAGAAGCATCTAAGTCAGCTGGAAGGACTGTACCGTATACTCACCAAGAAGTGAGTTCAGCTGGTCAAGTATCAGAAGGGTCCTCTGCGGTTTCCGTAATGCTCTTGAGTTCCGGCCAGTCTTGACGGTGGGGATTTGTTGCCCTTTGAAAGTGGGGGGCTGGCTAGAGTAGAAGCAGGCGTGTCCTGAGAGGAGTCAGGGTTGGAACAGAAGCCAAAAGAGTTTGCCCTGGAATATGCTGGCTTCTGGGTCAGGCTTGGCGCAGGTATTATCGATCTCTTGATCTTGGGATTCATAGTCGGTATAGTCGCCTGTGTTTTTCCCTCTCCGATAATCTACATCGCGGTCGGATTGCTAGTATCGGTTGCTCATTTCGTCGGCTTTTGGGTGTGGCGGGGGCAGACGCCAGGGAAAATGGTTGCGGGGATAAAAGTGATCCGCACTGATAGCTCCCCACTTACCTGGCAGTGTGCACTTCTCCGTTGCTGGGGCTACATTGTCTCGGCGATGATTCTCTTTATTGGCTTTATCTGGATTGCCTTTGACAGTTGTAAGCAAGGAATACATGACAAGATTGGTGATACCTATGTGGTGAAGCTGCCGGTAAGGCAGGTAGTATTGACGGAATCTTACGCTCGAGGCGGAGTTGGCTAGGTCTGAGGGAATTGTACGGGTCCGCTTTGCTCCCAGCCCAACCGGTTATCCCCATCTGGGCAATATCAGGACCGCCTTATTCAACTGGCTCTTCGCTAGGCACCACGGCGGCACCTTTATCCTACGCATTGAAGATACCGATGTTGCCCGCCTGGTAGAAGGGGCAACAGATACAATTCTGGACAGCCTGCGCTGGCTGGGTCTGGATTGGGATGAGGGTCCCTATCATCAGTCGGAGCGGCTGGAAATCTACCGCGGGGTGGCGGACCAGTTACTGAAGGACGAGCTAGCTTATCTTTGCTACTGTTCTCTCCGGCGGCTGGAGTCAATGCGTCAGGAACAGACAAAGAAAAAGCAGCCGCCCGGTTACGACCGGCGTTGCCGGCACCTGACACGGGAACAGAGGGCTGAGCTGGAGGCGAGTGGGGTTACCCCGGTGGTCCGTTTTAAGTCGCCGCTCGAGGGACAGACCTCGTTTTGCGATTTGATACGCGGTGAGATAGTGTTCGACAACAGCACCCTGGACGATTTCGTCCTCCTTAAGTCTGATGGTTATCCTACTTACCACCTGGCCAACATAGTAGATGACCATCTGATGGAGATTTCCCATGTTCTGAGAGCTGATGAGTGGCTGTCGAGCACGCCGCGTCATATGTTGCTTTACCAGGCGCTTGGTTGGCAGCCGCCAAACTTGGCGCATTTGCCCATGATCTTGGGGCCGGACAGGGCAAAGCTGAGCAAACGACATGGAGCTGCGGCTGTCGACGAATATCGAGACCAGGGTTATCTGCCCGAGGCCATGATTAACTTCCTGGCCTTGCTTGGCTGGTCGCTGGACGACAAGACGGAGCTCTTGAGCCGGCAAGAGATAGTAAACCATTTCTCATTGGACCGGATAAGCAAAACAGCGGCCGTGTTCAACAGAGACAAACTTGACTGGATGAACGGGCTTTATCTCCGAGGTCTGAAATTGGAGGAGTTTGGGAAGCGAGCGTCCCCTTTCCTGGAAAGAGATTTGCCTTTGGAGATTGAGCGCCCTCTCGATGCTGGCTACATTCGGCAGATTATGCCTCTTGTTCAGGAGAGGGCCAAAACACTGGCTGAAGTGCCACAGCTCACCGAGTTCTTCTTTGTGGACAAGCCAGAGTATGATGCTGGCCTGCTTACCACCAAACTCGAACGCGCTGAGGCGCTTGAGGCTCTCCGGGCTTCGGTAGCCAAGCTGGAGGAGTTGCAGAATTGGGACGCCGCGTCTCTGGAGTCGGTTCTTCGGCCATTGGCTGATGAGCTTAATCTTAAGACCGGCGAGTTTTTCGGCCTGCTGCGTGTGGCGACTACAGGGAGGACGGCAGCTCCGCCTCTGTTTCAGACCATGGAGGTATTAGGTAGAGAGCGGTGCCTTG
This sequence comes from Dehalococcoidia bacterium, assembly GCA_030604795.1. Taxonomy (GTDB): domain Bacteria; phylum Chloroflexota; class Dehalococcoidia; order GIF9; family UBA5629; genus JAUVVE01. Next base: position 8,478 of record JAUVVE010000024.1, read on the forward strand.
AGCGCTTGAGAGCAGCCTTGGGTAAGCTTTAGGCTTTAGGGAGTAGTAGCGGTTGGGGGGTCTTCAGCGAAGACCCCCCAGTTTTGCTAGGCTAGGCATTATTTGAGCATTCTCAAGGTAGTCGGCTTGCGGAAGCAATACTGGTTGTCTCCGCACTTTATCTCATCACCGTACTTATCTAGACACCACTCGTTGTAGCCCTCTATCTCTGCCTGTTTTGGTGTCATGCACTCGCATCCTTGTGGGCAGTAT
>JAUVVE010000092.1 GCA_030604795.1 Dehalococcoidia bacterium
ACCGCCATCTCTCTGGCTATCTGCATTAGCTGGTCTGGTGGTACCACCATGCTTACCAGACCTATTCTCTCAGCTTCGCGGGCATCTATTATTTCGCCGGAGTACATGAGTTCAAGCGCCTTGCTTAATCCGACTATATAGGGCAGCAGGTATGGCCCAGCACCCGTATCAGGAGTGATCCCTCTCAGCGGAAAGACCCACCCGAAACGGGCGTTCTCCGAGGCGATGCGGATATCGCACTGGACCGTCCACTCGGCTCCCATTCCAACCGCAGCACCGTTAATGGCGGCGATAGTCGGCTTAGAAACACGAGTGAAAGTCCACATCGGCAGGGGATTCTCCGGCAAGTCTACCTTTTTAACCTTCTTTGCCCTTTCTACGGCCGCCTGAGCTTGATCACGTGCCAGGCCGGTGGTTAAGTCAGTACCACCACAGAAGGCCCGACCACTTCCAGTAAGTATCATCGCCTTTACTTCGTCGTCGAGGATGATGTCGTTCAGCATATTGGCAATATCAGCAAGCATATCGTCAGTGACGGCGTTCATCTTCTCCGGACGATTGAGGGTAATAATACCAATACCTTCTTCCTTGGTGTAGAGAACGTCTGGCTCTGCCATGGCGTGTTACCTCCTTGTTTGCTTTTTCTGCTTTGTGGAATGAATTATGACATACACCTTATTTACACGCAAGATCTCGCTTACTTAACCAAACGACTACACATTCTGGCTTTTTGTCACTCTGACGGAAGCTACGCCCCCAGAATCTCCTTGTGCTTCAGGGCGCGCTCTAGAGACGGCTGCATCTTCTGCAGAATTTCGCTCCCTCAGGATTGTCATGTTGGCACTTTGGGCACTTCATGGGTAATGCCCCCCTGTGCTAGACTCGTGCCCACAGTCTATGACCATCGCCTGTGAATGTCAAGCCCTATCGAGAACGCCGCCTGGTCGCAGGGCGCATTAACCAGTTGGGCCAATGTTGCCGATTATGTAGGTTCGAGGCATTGACAGCCAGCGGGCAGAAGTTTAACATAGCCACAACGGTTGCAACGGCAAATCAGGGACTGGATAAAGCTATGATCCTTTTCCAAGCGTTCAACCCAAGAATTTTGGAGGAGAAACGATGGCCTATTTTCAGCATGGTAACGCGCGAATTTACTATGAGGATGTCGGCAAGGGTGAGCCGATCATAGCCAATCACGGTCTAGCCGAGGACACCAGTTACTGGAGCGAGACCGGCGTCACCGCGAAACTGGCGGAGCATTATCGGGTCATCTCGATGGACATGAGAGGGCATGGCCGCACCGTGCTTGAAGCTGAGCCTTACGGCTATGACGCTGACACCATGGCTGCCGACTTTGATGCACTGGCTGACCATCTCCGGTTAGATAAGTTTCACCTGCTGACGCACGCCACTGGCGGCATGGTAGGCGCACGCTACGCCATGACTCGCTCGCAGCGACTCCTCAGCTGTATGCTGACCGACACTGGTTCCGAGACCCAGCCGACAATGTACGATGCCACTGGGCGGCAGCTGACTGAGGAGGACCGCGAGCGCGCCCGGCAGGTGGCCGAGCAAGCCGCCAAGGAAGGCGTCACTAGACCACCGCCGACCTTCGAGGAGAGGAAGGCCCTGTGGCATACCTATCCCGGCGTGTTTACCTTCAAGATGGCAGAGCATCCGTACAGTGACTGCATGTTTCACGTTTTGGACGGGTTCTCGCAGCACCGCCTTAGTCAGCAAGCGCTGGCGAACTTCAGAGAGAGCTTCTACACCGACCCCGATCCAAGAGTGGAAGGGTTAAGGCAGATAAAGTGCCCGACCCTGATACTGCTCGGTGAATTTGACATCGTGTTCATCAAGCCGAGCGAGCTTATGACCAGAGAGATACCGGATAATCGGCACGTGGTCATGAAAGGGCTTGGTCACATGACAGCCATAGAGGCGCCGGCATGGGCGGCAAGCGAGCTGCTTGACTTCCTTGACTGTGTCGCCAGGACCGGAAAGGCAAACTGGTAGGAGCCGGCTAATCATTATCTAACATAGTGCGGGCAGGCTCAAGAGCCAATATCTCTGTTCCAAGCCATCAAGGGCAACAAATTGACGTTCCGTTAAATGCGTTGTCCATTCCACCTCTTGCGTCTACAAAACGACAGGGATAGAATTAAGCCGATACGATTCGCACTTATAGCATTCTAAGGCTACTCTAGGGTTGATGGAGGTATGAACTATGAGTTATGAGACAATTACCTACAAAAAGGAAGAGCGCATCGCCGAACTAACCATAAACCGGCCGGACAAGATGAATGCCATATCCTTCCAAGTTGTCGGTGAAATCCTGGCTGCACTGGAGGATGCCAGAGGCGACGAGAATGTGGGTGTGGTCATCATTGCAGGCGCCGGAGAAAAGGCGTTCAGCGCCGGGGATGACGTCGGAGCCAAGGACAGGGAAATCTGGTACGAATGGAGTCCGGGCGAGATGTTCATCAACATGCGAAAGAGACACTTCTGGCAGTTGATTGACACTATACGGGGACTACCAAAGCCCGTTATTGCAGCGGTGCATGGATGGTGCCTAGGTTCAGCACCCGAAGTGGCTCTGGCGTGCGACATCGTCTTCGCCTCCGAAACAGCAAGATTCGGCGTGCCCCTGGTCAGTCTGGGCGTTCCAGGCACAACGTCACTGCTAGTTCGAACAATCGGCTACCATAAGGCCTGTGAGTTCCTGTTTACTGGAGACCATATTAGTGCCAGAGAGGCCGAGGCTATGGGCATGGTCAACCACGTGGTTCCCCCGGAAAAATTGCAGAGTTCGGTGCGGGAGATGGCCCTGAAGCTGGCTAAACAAGCCACGCCGATAATTGGCTGGACGAAGTGGGCCTTGAACAAGGCGATGTACTCAAGTCTTCAAGATGCGGTTGACTATGAGGTCCTGGCGTCAGCGTTGACCCACAGTAGCAGATTCCTTCCCCCGGCTGTCGACAGAGGGGAAGGGATGATATACTCCAAGAAAAAGGAATGAAGAGCCATCACAACATCGGGCTTTGTGAAACCACTGGAGGGTGACACGGCTGCCGAGACTGGGAAAAAGGAACCTTTGTAGCAGCAAAAACCCTTGAATGTTTGTTAACGAGTAAATAGGACATCCTATGCATTTTGTCCGATTTGCGAATAACAGAGCTTTTGGCACCCGGGGAACCTGTTTGAAGAAAGGCCTCAACAATTCTGCCCTTCTTAATATTTGCCGATTAGTTTCCGTTTCTTTTCGAGATACTCGCAGTAGTGGCTATACGGGATGTCCGGTGGGACTAGGTGATCGAGGTGAGGAATGTACCCGCCCTGCTCCAGCAGTGGTCGTATGCGCTCCAGTTCCCGGTCTATCGCCCCACCTCCATCAACAAGGGCCTTCTTGGCTATTCCTCCCCGAAAACGCAGTCCCATTCCGAACTCCTTACGCCAGGCCAGAGCGTCAACCCCGGCACCGATCTCAAGTGGAAACATGATATTGACTCCTTCTTCCAGCCAGTTCTGAACGATATCGTGAGGGTTTCCATCGCAGTCTACCATACTGATGGCACAACCTCGTTTCCTCGCCTCGGTCATCACGCGGTGGTAGCCCGGCTGGAGAAATTGACGGAAGGTTTTAGGGCTGACCAGTGGCCCGTTCTTGCCTGCCATGTCTTCCCACCAGTCCACCACATCAATCACAATATCCGGTGGCAGATTTTCAATCTGCCGGGTAATCAGTTCCGCCCAGTAGTTGACCATATCGTGAATCATGTCGGGATAGTCATAGAATGCTAAAGAGAGATTTACCATTCCCATCCAGTTACGCAGTTGCCCGTAGAAGCCGACAAGATTGATCCTTATAGCCTGGCCTGAAACCTGAGACTGGCGGATTTTCTCAAATCTGTCATCCGGTACTTTACGTATCGGGTCGTCTAAGCGATAACGCTGCTTTATTTCCAGCCAGTCATCGGGAGTCTCAACAGGGAACTTGATGAAATGAGGAATTGAGCTCTCATCAACATCGTTTAGAAACCGTTCAGCTATTACCCCATCTCTGCCACGCATGATAACTGAGGCACCCTTGCGTTCAATAATCTCCTCTTCAAAATCAGGATTCATGTGCGTGAGGATGGGGATTCCTCGTCCCTCGTGCTCAAAACCAAAGTAATTATCGAGCTTCCTGGAAAACATGTCCTCTGTTTCCTCTGGCGTAAGCTCTAGAGGCAGACCCTCTTTCAGCCAGCGCCGGACAGTCTGGGGCCAGTAACCGAATTCGATATCCGGCACACGGTCCACATCCTGGTATGTGTACGTTCGATAGTATCGATCCTTTATCTCGGTACGCACAGCACAACCCCTTACCAATTCCCCGTAAATCTTCCGAGCTACAATTATAGAGTAAGCAGGGACTGGAAGCAAGTACATTGACAACGCCTCAGAAGAGAACTACAATCAGCTTCCAAGATGTAACATGGCTTCAAGATAACCACCTTCTGACCCCAAGTCCAGGAGGTGTGGGGACGAAGAGAAGGGCACCAGAATCGTCAAGTGGTATGGTGGGAGGGTGGTGCCGTTTTTCGTTTGTAGTAGGACGAAGAGATGAAATGGCCTG
>JAUVVE010000030.1 GCA_030604795.1 Dehalococcoidia bacterium
ATCATTGGCAAGACCAGCCGTGACATTGATGCGGGCGAAATCATCTGGGACTTCTTCCGCAAGCATCCCAAGAGTTGACAGTGTCAGCAACGATCTGAAGCGGACTGTGCTATACTCTGAACACAGCACGCCAGGATCAGGATAAGGAAGGAGGACATCAATGTTCAAGCACGAGTACGCTGAAGTGAACAGCATCCGCCTGCACTACGTGACAGAAGGAAAGGGCAAGCTGATAATGTTCTTGCATGGCTTCCCTGAGTTCTGGTATGAATGGAAGAACCAGCTCGCCGAGTTCGGGCGGGATTACCAGGCTGTGGCTCCTGACATGCGCGGCTACAACCTGTCATCAAAGCCCGCCAACGTCGAGCAGTACCGGATGAAGTACCTGGTTGAAGACGTGCGCCTGCTTGCTGAGCATCTGGGCCACAAGAAGTTCATCCTGGTCGCTCACGACTGGGGTGGACCGGTGGCATGGGCACTGGCTATGCGTCGTCCCGACTATCTTGAGAAGCTCATCATTATCAACGCGCCACACCCGGCGGTGTTTGAGCGCGAGCTGCGCCAGAACCCGGCGCAACAGAAAGCCAGCCAGTACATACTGATGTTCCGAACCGCCGAGGCTGAGCAGACCCTGTCAGCCAACAACTACGCCGCACTTGTCGCTGTTGTCTTGGCCGATGGCCTCAAGCAGGGCTACTTCGCCGAGGAGGACCGCCAGGCGTATATCGAAGCCTGGGCACAGCCGGGAGCTCTTACCGGCGGTTTGAATTACTATCGAGCCGCGGCTTTGGGCCCGCTTACGGGCCAAGATGACGAGGCCTCGGGCAGTTCAACGGCCGACCCGTCGCTATTCATGGTGAAGGTGCCAACACTGGTTATCTGGGGTGAGAAGGACGTTGCTCTGCTGACCGGCAACCTCGAAGGGCTTGACCAGTTCGTGCCAGACCTGACAATCAAACGGGTGCCGGATGGCTCACACTGGGTCGTTCACGAAAAGCCGGCACTCGTCAACGGCTACATCCGAAGCTTCATCGAGGGCAAAAGGGAATAACCCGGCCTGCAAGTTTGCGTCCAGTCGTCACCAAGCCGGGTCTGTCGCGCCACACAGCAATTGCCTCGGACGACGCCGAGACGAACCAATCCACCGTAATAACATCAACCGTTGTGGTATAATCCATCACCAAACCTGAAGACAACACATGTCGCCCTGACAGGAGGATGTCTTGGAGTCAATCCTAAGCAATAAAGTGCTGCTGATTCCCCTAGGTGCCTGGTGTGTGGCTCAGGCGCTGAAGGTCGTCGTCTTATCAATAAGAGACAGGCGTTTGAATTTCTCCCAGTTGATTACTACAGGCGGAATGCCAAGCTCGCACGCCGCACTCGTCTGCGCTCTGGCTACCGCCGCTGCCATAGTGTATGGTTTGGACTCAGCTATTTTCGGCATTGCTGCCCTGTTTGCGCTGGTAATAATGTCTGACGCCACCGGGGTGCGGAAGACAGTAGGTACCCAGTCTACCATGCTCAATCGAATCTTGGACGAGCTTTTCAAGGGCAAGCCGGAGTTTGAGCAACGGGTGCGGGAAATCATCGGACACACCATATTCGAGGTCTCGGCCGGAGGCATACTGGGGATACTTCTCGCCTGGTGGTGGACCTGAGGGCGGTGACAAACCCACCCAGGCGCTCAATCGAAAGCTCGGCCCGGGAGAGGTTCATATACTCATAGGCCGTATTCGTGAGTCTCAAGCCATACACCTCAGTTCTCGCCTCGAATAACATGCCAGTCTGTTTGCCGCCTAACTAACGCCCGTTTGGAGGCGTTGAGCTGTAGCCAGCAGGGCTTTAACATGGGCACAGTAGGTTGGTATCTCAGACTACGGCTCAACAATTGACACAAGGATATCAAAAGGCATGACAAGAAATGATCGGAATGTTCCTGTTATGCGACGGACGGGAGACGCCACATCGCGCTATTAGGCGACAAGTCTGAATCAGGAGGCTCTAGAATGCCAGAAATGAAACCTTGGCACGAACAGGATATCTTCTGGGAGACGGTGGCTCCGGTACTGTTTACTCAGCAACGCTGGTCAGACGCTTCGGCAGAGGTGGACAAAGTCCTTTCCCTCCTGAGGCTCACACCGGGAACGCACATTCTCGACCTGTGTTGTGGTATGGGTAGGCACTCCCTGGAGATGGCTCGCCATGGGTTTCGCGTTACAGGAGTAGATAGGACACGGTTCTACCTAGACAGAGCATCCGAACAAGCAGAGATCGAGGGGCTGAGTGTGGAGTTCGTCCAAGATGATATGAGGACCTTTTGCAGGCCGGATACTTACGATGGGGTTGTGAGCCTCTTCACATCTTTCGGCTACTTCGAAGACCCGGAGGACGACCGTCAAGTCGCCATGAATGTGTACCAATCACTCAAGTCAGGCGGGAACTTCCTCATGGAACTGATGGGGAAGGAAGTTCTCGGCCGCATCTTTCAGGAAAGAGACTGGGATGAAGAAAACGGAACGTTCATCCTGCAGGAGCGCAAGGTCAGCAGTAATTGGGATTGGATGGAGAATCGCTGGATCGTGTTTAAGGACAACAGTCGCACTGAGTTCAAGGTGTCGCACCGCCTTTATTCAGCCACCGAGCTGACTGCATTGCTAGCTGCATGCGGCTTCGAGCACATCGACGTATACGGTGATCTCGCAGGCAATGCATACGACCACACGGCCGAAAGACTGGTCATAGTGGCGCGTAAATGAAGAACTCGCCAATAGAGATGAGCTCGTTCTGATGTCCCAGAGACGGTATCACTGATGATGGAAGGAGTGACTTTTTGGCCAACATCCAATTGCCTGCCGGGAGAACAGGACCTGGCGGAAGAGCTTCGGTTCCATCCAAGGAGCATCGATGGTGCTCACACCGCCGCTCGCCGTAGTAGGTCCTATCTACGTCGGCTGGGTATACGACACTACCGGAAGCTACATAAGTGCTTTCGCCTGGTTGGCGGCACTAGTTGCCGTTTTCGTCGCCATCATGCCTTTTGCCACACCGCCTAAATCACCAACCGATACGGTCAATGGCCGCCAAATCACACCAGAATAAGTACCTCCACAGCAGAAGGTGTCAGCGGCTCGAGTCAGACATCCAGTCTGGTCGCATTAATGAGTTGATAGCCACCTACGATACGAAGGAAGAAGGGTACTACTTGTTCGTCATAGCACACAAAAGCTGAAACGACGGCGAAAGCCGCTGGCACACCGCAACCGCTCCACCAAACAACTTTAGCAAGGCCTGCTCCCACACATCGTACACTGCAAATTGTAGACACCACCGCCGCCTGTTTGCTATACTCAAAGCCTCAGTGAAGCTGAAAGTATGGTTCCTCGAGACCAGGCCGCAGTTCCTGCTTCTTTCCGTGGTGCTGGCGTTCTTGGGCACCTGCGTGGCCTGGTATGACGGCGCCTTCCATCTCGGTCATGCTCTGCTGGCTTTCCTCGGGCTACTTCTGTGCCACATCAGCGTCAACGTGCTTAATGATTACTACGACTACCGAAGTGGCATAGACCTGAAGACCCAAAGAACACCTTTCAGCGGGGGCAGCGGCTTTCTGCCCGCCGCGTCTCTCGAGCCGAACCGTGTGTTCTGGTTCGGGATGGGCTGTTTCTTGCTGGCGGTACCCATAGGCATCTATTTCGTGCTGGTAACAGGCTGGGCCCTGCTGCCCGTGCTCATAATAGGCACGGTGTGTATTCTCCTCTATACGCCTTTCATAACCAAGCTAAGATGGCCCGAGTGGGCTCCAGGGTTTGGCCTGGGGGCTCTGCCAATCCTGGGAGCTTACTTCGTTCAGACAGCCGAGTACACCATTCCCGCGCTTGTGGCATCCGTACTCTCAGGCATACTAGTACATAACCTGCTCCTGCTGAATGAATTTCCCGACACCGAAGCTGACAAGGAAGCGGTCAGAAAGACGCTGCCCATCACCATGGGAAAGGCAAGGGCAAGCCTGGTCTATACAGTCATGACAGCGGCAGTTTATTTGTGGATAATCGGCAGCGTGGTGGCGGACCTAATGCCAGTCTTCTCCCTGATAGCCTTGCTAACGCTCCCCTTTGCCATCAAGGCCATCAAGGGCGCGCTGAGACATCAAGACCCAGCCAGGCTAGGGCAGGCCATGGCCAACAACGTCCTGATTGTCCTGCTAACGCAGTTGCTCCTGGGCATTGGCTACCTTCTGGCAGGAGTCTTCTAGGCTGGAATCTCAGCCCTGGCCGTTCTGGGTTTACGTTTCCATTAGTCAGAAAGATTATGTCAACCGACCTGGTTCTGCTGCACGCCCCCAGCGTGTATGACTTCCGCCAGAAAACGATCCTCTATGGACCGGTCAGCGACTTGATTCCCCCCTCCCCTGTCTTCGAGATGTATCCCATCGGGCTCACCAGCATTGCCGAGTACCTGGAGCGCGCTGGCTACCGAGTGCGCATTGTAAACCTCGCGGTGCGTATGCTGAACGACAAGAGGTTTGACGCCGAGGCATTCATAAAGCGCCTGAAGTCACCGGTCTTTGGCATCGATTTACACTGGATGTTACATGCCCATGGTGCCATCGAGGTGGCAAGGATAGTGAAGAGACACCACCCGCAAGCAAAGCTGGTATTCGGCGGGTTCTCATCTTCTTACTACCATAGAGAGCTGCTTGAATACCCGGAGATAGATTACGTGCTCAGGGGTGACTCCACGGAGGAACCCTTCCGGCAGCTAATGGATTGCATAGCGAGCAACAGAGAGCCTGAAATGGTGCCCAACCTCACCTGGCGGGACAGCCAGGGCACAATACACGAAAACCCCCTGTCTCACGTCCCCTCCGACCTGAGCGATGTTATGGTCAACCACTACGGCAACGTGGTACGCTCCGTAATCAGGTATCGCGACCTTGTCAGCTATACTCCGGTCAAGGGCTGGCTTCGCTATCCCATTACGGCAGTGCTCACCTGCCGCGGCTGCACCCAAAACTGCACCATCTGTGGAGGCTCGGCCGCAGCTTTCCGAGACTTCTACAACCGGGAAAAGCCGGTTTTTCGCTCTCCAGAAGAAGTCGCCAAAGACGTCACACAGATTTCGCACTTCAGCAACGGCCCGATTTTCATCCTGGGAGACCTGCGCCAGCCAGGAGAGGACTACGCCGGCCGAGTTCTGAGCTTGCTCCGAAAGAATCGGGTAAGGAATCAGTTTTTCCTTGAGCTGTTCACCCCTGCGCCGAGGGAGTTTCTGCACCAGATGAGCCAGTCCTGTCCCAACTTCTGCCTGGAGATTTCTCCCGAGTCCCACGACCCTGAAATAAGGAAAGCTATCGGCAGGCACTACTCTGATAATGACCTGGAGCAGACCCTGGGCGACGCCCTTGACGTCGGCTGTGGGCGGCTGGATGTATTCTTTATGATCGGGCTGCCCAGGCAAACCCCACAGTCGGTAATGGATACTGTCGACTACTGCGACCATCTGCTAGAGAAGTTCAAGGCGGACAAGCGGCTGTCTTTATTCATCGCTCCCTTGGCGCCCTTCCTTGACCCGGGCAGCCTTGCCTTTGAACACCCAAAACGCTACGGCTACCGCATCCTCTTCCGGACACTGGAAGAGCATCGCCAGGCGCTAGCATCACCAACCTGGAAGTACTCCCTGAACTATGAGACCGAGTGGATGACTCGCCAGCAAATCGTAGACACCGCTTATGAAGCTATTCTGCGCCTCAACCGCCTGAAGGCAAAACACGGGGTTATCCCTCAACGGATGGCCAAGGCAGGCCAGAAGCGTATCAGGGCAGCTTGGGAGATGACGCAACGCATCGACGACATGCTATCCAAAGGCGCCCATAACGAGCTAGCACGCTTGAAACCCGAGGTGGACCGTATTAATATGTTTCCGGTGGCCGAGAAGATTCAGCTGGAGCTACCTGCTCCATTCATCAAGCTGAGACCGCTCCGAGCCCTGTGGTCGCTGATAACCGGGCAGTAAGGTAATGGAATCAATAAGCGCAGTTGCGTGGTTCTGGCGACAGCACTCTCAGAGAAGCAAAGTTTGGTGCCAGACAATAATGAAGGAGGCGGCATGGCTCACGATGCGATTGTAGCTGAGGAACTGACCTATTGGTATGGCGAACTAGTTGCCGTGGACCACATCAGTTTTCACGTGGCTGAAGGCGAAATCCTGGGCTTTCTCGGTCCCAACGGCGCAGGCAAGACGACTACCGTCAAGATGCTGACAGGACTGCTCAAACCCAAAGCTGGGAAGGCCATGCTGCTTGGCATGGATGTAGCCAGCAATGTTGAGAAGGTGCAGGGTGATATCGGCGTTTGCTTTGAGGATACTAATCTCTACGAGCAGATCAGCGCCGTAGGAAACCTGAAGTTGTTCGCACGTCTGTTCGGCATACGCCCGTTTGACGCCAATGCCCTGCTGAAGAGAGTCGGCCTGGCAGGTCGGGAGAAAGACCGAGTCGAGACGTATTCAAAAGGCCTGAAACAACGCCTCATGGTGGCACGCTCGATGGTGAATCGTCCCCGGGTTCTATTTCTTGATGAGCCCACCACCGGGCTTGACCCGACATCGGCTGAGGCCATTCGCAACATCATCCTCGAGGAGTGCGAGCGAGGAGCTACGGTCTTTCTTACCACCCACGACATGGTGGAGGCGGACAAGCTCTCCGATCGGGTAGCCTTCATGAACGAAGGCAAGATCGTGGCCCTGGATACACCGCACAACCTCAAGCAGCAATACGGCAAGCGCGCGCTCAAAGCTAAAATCGCAACTCGCAACGGTGAGCTGGAGGATCGCGAGATTACCCTGGACACTCCCGAGACACCGCAAGCCATCCGCGAGCTCTTTGCCCAGGAGAAGGTAGTCACTGTCCACAGCGAGGAGGCCAGCCTTGAGGACATCTTCATCAGGCTCACTGGCCGAGGGCTCTACGCATGAACCTACGTGCCATCGGCGCTCTGATTTCGAAAGACTTCTCCCTCTTCTTCAGAAATCGGTTCTTTGCGCTTATGACTGCTCTTGGCATCATCTTCTACCTGGCTATCTATTTCTTGATGCCGAGTTCAGTCGATGAAACCCTGGTGATAGGGCTCTATGCGCCGGTGATGCCTCCCGCCTTCGAGCAGTTTGAAGAAGAAGGTCTGGAGTTCCAGATAGCAGAATCTGAGGCAGCACTCAAAGAGGCCGTGATCGAGGGCGAATACTTGGCAGGGATTGCCCTCCCGGCTGACATAATGGACAGGTTTGCGTCGGGCCAGAAGCCCAAGATAAATGTCTATTTCGCGGCAGACACACCAGAGGAGCTGAAAGACGGTGTTGAGGTTCTGATCAAGGAACTCGCCTACCAAGAGACGGGACTGGGCTTTGAGGCATCAGAGCCGGAGATTCTGGGGCCGGACATGATGGGCATGCAAATACCGCCTCGTGATCGCATGCGCCCTCTCTTCGCCATCTTCATCATGCTGTTTGAGATCTTTGGACTGGCTGTCCTTATCAGCGAGGAAGTCGAGCGGCGCACAGCACAGGCCCTGCTGGTTACACCCATGACGGTCAATGACCTGTTTGCCGCCAAGGGGGCTGTCGGCATGACCCTCGCCTTCGGCCAGGCAGTCTTGTTCATGGGAATCGTCGGCGGCATGAGCCAGCAGCCGCTAATAATCCTAGTCACTCTGCTGCTCGGAGGCGTGTTAGTCACGGGAGTCGGCTTCTTACTGGGAGCTCTGGGCAAGGACATGATGTCGGCAATGGGCTGGTTTGTCATCGCCCTTATCATCTTGGCCATACCTTCATTCGGCGTTGTGTTTCCAGGCACTGTCTCAGGCTGGGCTAAGGTCATCCCGTCTTACTATCTAGTAGATACGGTACATCGCGTTTCCAACTTTGGAGCTGGCTGGGGCGACATCGGCTATAACCTGCTGATACTACTGGGTTTCGCCCTGGCTCTCGTCTGGGTTGGCACTATGGCGTTGAGGAGGAAACTCCAATGAGTCTCAAACGTGTAGGCATTCTGCTGAGCAAGGAGTTCTGGCAGAGCCCCAAGAATTTCATATTCGTTTGGGCCCTCGCCGGCCCCATTGTCCTTTCGCTCGTAGTCTCACTGGCCTTCGGCACCTTGTTCACAGACAAGCCCAAGTTGGGCATTATGGATGAGGGGAGTTCTCAGCTGGTGACCATGTTCAAGCAATCGACCTCGGTGATCACCAAGGAGTACGACAGCGTCTCTGAGGTCAAACAGGCGGTTGAGAGTGGTGCCGTGGATATCGGCATGGTGCTTCCCCACGATTTCGATGG
>JAUVVE010000028.1 GCA_030604795.1 Dehalococcoidia bacterium
AACAGGCTCCACATCAACAACGACTTCCCCATCAAGGGTGACTCTCATGCGAAAGACACCATGAGTTGATGGGTGCTGAGGACCCATATTAAGAATAAAGGGCTCGGTCCTGATTGCCATCTTACAGGTAGTCCCTCCGCAGTGGGTGTCCAACAAACCCCTCCCACAGCAACAAACGCTTCAGATTAGGATGCCCTTCAAAAGTGATGCCCATAAGGTCGTAGACTTCTCGCTCCTGATAATCAGCCGCGCGCCATAGTCTGACCACCGAAGTCACCACGGGCTCCTCTCGTTTATAACATCTGGTCTTCAGAACCAGACTGTGATTATGCTTCAAAGAACTCAGATGATACACAACCTCAAGGTAGTCGAGATAGTCAACAGCGGTAAGGTCGTTGAGGTAATCGAAATCAAGGCCAGGGGTACTCTTGAGGAATTCAGCGACTGCATAGAGAGACTGGTTAGTCACAACAACAGCCGCTTTGTCAGCAGCGGCAACAGAATCGGGATAGGCTTCAGCTATCTTCTTGGCTATTTCCTCGCCGTTTAAGGCTACCGTCACTCTCGCTAGCTACCTCCAATCAGCACAATCTAGCAACGCCTCCGCTCAGGCCCTCTTGATGGTCTCCTTGCCGATTTTCCCGTGTATCTGCCTTATACCGTAAATCAGACCTTCAGGCCGAGGCGGGCACCCAGGCACGTAGACATCGACGGGGATTATCCTATTAATCCCTGGCACAACGCTGTAAGATTCCCTGAATGTGCCACCACTGATGGCGCAAGCCCCCATAGCTATCACCCATTTAGGCTCGGCCATCTGGTCATAGACCAATTTCACCGCCGGTGCCATCTTCCAGGTCAACGTCCCAGCAACAATCATCAAGTCAGCCTGTCGCGGTGACCAGCGGAAAATGTCCATGCCGAAGCGAGAAATATCAAAACGCGAAGCTGCGGTACCAATCATCTCAAAAGCACAGCAGGCCAACCCAAACATAAGCGGGAAGATTGACCGCGACCGTGCCCAATCAAGCACATAATCTACTGTGGTCACCAGAACATTGCGACTAATCTCCTCGTCAAGCCAGCTATCAGGATCAGGAATCGGCTGTTGGCAGCTTTCTCTTAATTTCTCAATTCTTGAAGCTTCCGCAACATCAATCTCGTGAGGAGATGCAATCTCGGGCCTTTCTATTTCCACTCCAAGGCTCCTTTTCGCCAGGCATAGAGATATCCCACCATAAGGATTGCGAAGAAGACAGCCACCGCAACCAGGCCAAACAAGCCTAGCCCCTTGAGATTCACTGCCCATGGATATAAGAAAACGGTTAACACATCGAGAGCAACGAAGAGAATGGCGAAGAAGTAATAGCGGAAGTTAAACTGGACCCAAGTCTTGCCAATAGTCTCCATGCCACACTCATAAGTGGAAGTCTTGGCAGGGTTGCTCTTCCTAGGAACGATGCCGAGAAAGCCGAGAATCAGGGGGATAAGCGGCATAGTGACTGTGAACAATATGGCTACGATAAGGAGTATCCCGATGTAACCGTAATCTGCCAGCAAGTACTCAGGCCTCCCCGACTCAAAATGCCGAACGACAGTCTAGCATACGGTCCGAAGAAAAAGCAACCTTGACTAAACAGCAAGTCAAGGTATAATAGTGCTGGCAATAATTATCGGCAATGCGTATTACCGGCGGCACCCTCAAAGGACAACAGCTAAGACTACCCAGGCATACCTCGGTTCGTCCAACAACTGACAGGACAAGAGAGGCCATCTTTTCCATTCTGACATCCCTCACCACCCATTGGTCTCGCGGACTCGATTTGTATGCCGGCAGTGGTGCCCTGGGTATCGAAGCTTTGAGCCGCCACACTGAGTGGGTCGATTTTGTTGACCAGGCGCCCCGCTGTTGTGCTATCATTAAACAGAATCTGGACAAGGTTGGTTTTTCACAAAGGGCTCATGTCTACTGCTGTAGCGTAGCCAAAGCTCTCACCTTCCTTACCGATAAGTACGATATCATATTTGTGGACCCACCTTACTCAGACCCGTCAATAAACGCCATGGTAACACAACTGGCCAACTCAGGACTTGTGAGCGGCGAATCCTTGGTCGTGGTTTCTCACGCCTCGCGCTATCCGCTGCAGAGCCGCTACGACGGACTATCTCTGGCCAAAGAAAGACAATACGGCGACACCTGCATTTCAATATATCACAAGGAGGCTAAACCTTGACTATCGCTCTTTATCCCGGCAGCTTCGACCCCATAACTCATGGACACCTGGACATCATCAAACGAGCGTCATCACTATTCGATGAGCTCATCATCGGCGTTTACGACAGACCTGATAAGCGTCTCCTTTTCCACACCAAAGAGAGAGTGGAAATGGTGCAGCAGGCAGTAGCGCATTTGAGCAATGTCCAAGTCCGGCCCTATTCAGAGCTGACCATTGACCTCGCCAAGAAGGTGGGGGCACAGGTTATGGTGCGAGGACTGAGGATGAGTTCTGACTTCGACCGAGAGTTCGAGATGGCTATGATGAACAAGAAACTGGCGCCCGACCTTGAACTGGTCTGTTTTATGGCGAGTTTGCAGTACCAATTCCTCAGTTCCGGCCTGCTCAAAGAGGTAGCCCAGCTAGGAGGATGTCTCGAGAATATGGTAGCTGACCACGTTGCTACCGCTTTGAGGAACAAGTTCGGCACACGGGTTTCTCAAGCATGACGAGAGGGGGTGTTGCCCTGAGACCAGAAACAGGACTACTCGAAATGAGAGCTTACTATACGAAAAACCAAGGAGGTTAAGGCAAGAAATGGCATACAAGATCACCGACGAATGCATCAACTGCGGTGCCTGCGAGCCGGAATGCAAGAATGAAGCCATCAAGGAAGGAGAGACAATCTACGAGATTGACCCAAACAAGTGTACTGAGTGCGTTGGCTGGTTTGAGTCATCCAAGTGCGATGAGGTGTGTCCTGTAGATTGCTGTATCCCCGACCCTGCTCACAAAGAAAGCCGCGAGCAGCTCGTGGAGAAGTGGAAAAAGCAAAATCCTGGCCAGACTCCGGCTGTCACATAATCAGAAGCCCAAGAGCACAGGCTGGCTCTAGAACCAAGATAGCAGCCGTCGCGCTGAGATAAGTGTGAGCTCAGCGCGTTGATTTGGGCCAACCATCAGCGAGTCAGAAGAGTGCAGCACGCAGGCCTCACCGCCTGTGTTGTGCTTCCATAGGCCTCGCAATTATAGCTCAGGCGGTAGCGGCAAGACGACTTGCCTTCAAGACAATTGGCGACACTAACAGACAACGGTTGGAGAGACTTGGCGCTGGAACACCCGCTCGGAGAACATTCGGGCTGCATCAGGAGCGCAGTGAATGCTTACCGTCGACTATGAGCTTCTAGGAATCAAGGATGGCGAGCGAGTTCTGGATATCGGCTGCGGCGAGGGCAGGCACAGCTGGCAAGCATGCAAGCAGAGCCATTGTCTCGTCTGCGCCCTAGACATCGAACAGGTGAACCTTAAAAAGGCACACCATGTCCTCTGGCTTCTAGACAAGCAGGAGGAATCCAAGGGGAAGTGGGTGCTAGTCAGGGGAGACATAATAAGCCTCCCCTTCGAAGATGGTTCCTTCGACAAAATCGTTTGTTCAGAGGTACTGGAGCACATCCCCGATGATAAACAGGGCATTAAGGAGATGGTCCGTGTGTTGAAGGACGATGGGACTCTGGTTATCAGTGTCCCCTCCTACCTCCAGGAAAGTATCTGTTGGAGACTGTCTACAGATTATCATGAGAATCCGGGAGGTCACGTCAGGATATACAAAGCTAGCGAGCTGGTCTCCAAGTTGCGCCAATACAATCTAGACATATTCTCCGTTCGCCATAAGCATGCCCTCCACTCCTTCTACTGGATATCCCGCTGCCTCTTCGGAGTGAACAATGAGAAGGCCCTCATCCCCTCCATCTACCACAAGTTCTTGGTGTGGGATATAAATACCAAGAGCAGACCTATCCGTATGCTTGATACTCTGCTTAATAGCTTCTTTTCCAAGAGCGTAGTCCTATATGCCCGCAAGAGCCAGCACGAGGTCGGCCCAGCCTAACAGCGGCAAACGCCAGCGGATTGTGAAATGCGGATTTGCTTACTCAGCTACAGAAGCTATGCCTATTCCGGCGGTCAGGGTGTCTATCTTCGTTACTTGAGCCGTGCGCTGAGGGACCTTGGCCACGAAGTTGACATAGTATCGGGGCCCCCGTATCCAGAATTGGACGACGGCGTAAACCTGATTCGATTGCCTAGTCTCGACCTATATACCATGTCATCATTCGCACCCTTGTTCATAGATCCACGCAGATTGAATTCATTTCCTAATCTGGTGGAATGGCTCGGTGCCATATCCGGTTGCTTCTCAGAACCTCTCGCCTTTGGCATGCGGGCTCACGAGTTCCTACGTGATACTGGGAATAGCAAATACGATGTCATTCACGATAATCAGACCATGGCATACGGTGTGCTCAAGATTCAGGAACTCGGATTTCCAGTCGTTGAGACGATTCATCACGCGGTGACCATTGACCGTGATTTGGCTCTTAGATCCGCAACTTCTCTGAAGAACAGACTAGGCCTTAAGAGATGGTATTCCTTTGTCGGTATGCAGGTGAAGGTCGCTGGTAAGCTTTCCCACATCATTACTGTTTCCCAGATCGCCAGCCAGCATGTCGCCGACACATTTCACATACCCAGAGACAGGCTGAGAGTTGTCTACAACGGGATTGACACAGATGTTTTTGGCCCTGCCGATGAAGCTGGCCGCCTGGAGAACAGGCTCCTGGTAGTAACCAGCCGGGACACGCCCGTTAAAGGTTTGAGGTACTTGCTAGAAGCATTGGCTTTGCTGCGACAAAAGCACGACCTTGAGCTGGTAGTAGTGGGGAAAACGCTGGGGGATGGCGCAACAGAGAGAGCGATCCACCGCTTGGGCATCGGCGACCACGTGAGTTTTACCGACCAAATAGATACGGCAGAACTCGTCCGGCAGTACAGGCTGGCTACCGTTGTAGTCATCCCATCAACGTATGAGGGCTTCGGTTTGCCTGCCGCGGAAGCTATGGCCTGTGGAACTCCGGTTGTTTCCACTACTGCCGGAGCTCTGCCGGAGGTCGTCGGTGATGCCGGAATACTGGTACCACCTGCTGACGCAAATGCTCTGGCAGAGGCCCTTACCGGACTCATTGACAATCCTGACAAACGCAAGCACCTCGGTGAAATAGGAAGGAACAGAATAGTGCAGACGTTCAATTGGAAAAGCACGGCCAGACACACAGTTGACGTCTATTCTGAGGCTATCGACTATCAAAGGCACTTGAACTCGCAATAAACGGTTCGTACTCTCCAAAAACGTGTGGACAACTCGTCAATGTCGGTCGACCTATTGATATACTTGGCAGACAAGGGTACAATGTCTCGGGGCTTTTTCTGTTTCAATACACATTTGTTGATTGGGTAGACTGTTAAGTGCGTATATGCTTGCTTAGCTATAGAAGCTATCGCTATTCTGGCGGACAGGGCATCTATGTTCGCTATTTGAGCCGTTCTCTCCGCGACCTGGGTCATGAAGTTGATGTAGTATCAGGGCCGCCATATCCTGAACTAGAAGACGGTGTCAAGCTAACTAAGCTGCCGAGCCTCGACTTGTACTCCCTGCCACAAAGCCGACGCTGCCTGGCAAACCCCCACAAATTGAACACCGTACCCAATCTCATTGAATGGCTCGGCGTATGTGGCGGCTTCTTCACGGAGCCACTGACTTTTGGCATGCGTGCCTACAGTCTCTTTCACAATGACGGGCACAGAAGATATGATGTTGTCCACGATAATCAGAGCCTGTCATACAGCATTCTTAGAATCAGAGAACAGGGCTACCCACTGGTGGCAACAATTCACCACCCCATAAGTATCGACCGGGATTTGGCCGTCAAAGCGGCCAGCTCTCTATGGCAGGGAATGGGCATAAGGCGGTGGTACGCGTTTGTGAATATGCAGCTCAGGGTTGCTCAGAAGCTTACACACATCATCACCGGTTCGCAAAATTCGTATCGTGCGATCATCAACGCTTTCAATCTACCAGAAGACAGCCTTCGAGTTGTCTATGACGGGGTTGATGGTTCCGTTTTCACCCACACTCCCGGAGTGAAAAGCTTGGAGAACCGCTTGCTCGTGGTAAACAGCGGGGACATACCCCTGAAGGGGCTCAAGTTCCTGTTGGAGGCCGTCGCCGCCCTGCGAACGGAGCGCGCAATAGAGCTCGTGATAGTCGGAAAGCCCATGAAGAATGGGTATACCCAGGGATTGATTGACAGCCTAGGCATTAGCGATTGTGTTACCTATTGTGGGCAAATAGACACAGCGGAACTCGTCCGGCAGTATTCGATGGCTACCATGGTTGTCGTACCATCCGTCTACGAGGGCTTTGGTTTGCCTGCTGCGGAGGCCATGTCCTGTGGCACACCCGTGATTTCAACTACTGCCGGAGCTTTACCCGAGGTCGTCGGAGATGCTGGCATACTGGTGCCTCCGGCTGATACAGGAGCGCTGATGGAAGCGATTTCAGGTTTGTTGCAGAATCCAGACAGGCGCAGACACCTCGGCCAAATGGGGCGTAGAAGGGTAGCGCAGATGTTCAATTGGCAGAATGCGGCCAAACGTACCGCTGAAGTGTATGAAGAGGCGGTCGAGTACCAGAACAAGATTGAAGCAGGCTGAAATATCCATTTAGAGAGCAATTAAGAAATGAAGCTGCACTTCGCTGAGGATTCCCTTAGTTCCGAATATCTTGGCCCCACCGTTGATGCCATTGTTTCGATCCAGAACGCGGATGGTTCAATTCCGTGGTATCGCGGAGGCATTACAGACCCATGGACCCATGTCGAAAACGCCATGGCAGTAGATATCGGCAATTGCCGCGCCGAAGCTGAGCGCGCCTATGACTGGCTTGCCACGATGCAGCTGAAGGACGGGAGCTGGTATACCTCGTACAAGGACGGCCAACCGGAGGACGAATCCAAGGTTTCACACGTTATTTCCTACGTCGCTGTCGGCGTATGGCACCACTATCTGATAACCGGTGACATCTCTTTCCTCAAGAAGATGTGGCCCTCGGTTCGCGCTGCAATCGATTTTGTACTGGACATGAGAGGCCCCAGCGGCGAAATCTACTGGGCCAGAAACAGTGCCGGGGCTATCTACCCCACCGCATTGATAGCCGGTTGCAGCTCAACCTACCTGAGCATCAAGAGCGCGCTTTCCATTGCTTCAGTTCTGGGCGAGGAAAAGACCTGCTGGAAAGAGGCGAATGCCGCTCTGGCAAAGGCGATTCAAACCACACCGTGCCGCTTTGGTTCATCCCAAGAGAATGAGTCTATCTTTGCCATGGACTGGTATTATCCGGCGATGTGTTCTGTTGTGAACGGTGACAATGCCAGGGAGCGCCTTTTCGGTGGCTGGGACAAGTTCGTGGTCCACGGCTTGGGCTCACTCTGTAGCTTGGACCAGGACTGGGTCACTGCTGCCGAGACAAGCGAACTGGCTATTGCCCTGGCGGTCCATGGGGAGTATGAGCATTCGGCGACTGTCTTCAATTGGCTGCACCAGATGCGGGATGAGGACGGTGCTTACTGGTACGGCATGGCGCTGCCACAGCGAGAAATCTGGCCCGTACAAAAGCCTACGTGGACATCCGCTGCTGTGGTGATGGCGGCTGATATGCTCAGACCCACGTCCGCGACGCGCCTACTTCTTGACCACCCCGGCCCCGTGACGCCGTAGCACCCCAAGTGTATTGGTCATCGGCAGTTCCTCAAATAGCCTCGACGCCAGCGCAAGCTTGTAAACCTCATATGGAGCTTGTCCGCCCTTGGCGGGGTCCAAGAAGATATCGTGGAAGACGAGGAATCCGTTATGAACCAGATGAGGATGCCAGCACTCGTAATCCGTCACGACTGTTTCGTAGCTATGTCCACCGTCTATGAAGACCAAGCTTAAAGGAGTGGCCCAATCCCGAGCTGCCACCTCTGACTTGGTGACCATTGGCACGACAGTCTCCTCCAGCCCGGCTCTCTGTATTGTAGCGCGAAAGTACGGGAAGCTATCGATCAACCCAGTTTCACTGTTTAAGAGGTCGGAATCGAAGTATGGCTGACCTGGTTGTTGCTCTTCGGAGCCTAGATGGTGGTCAATGGTGAAGAGTGTTCTCCCCCTCGTCTTACATGCCGTACCTAAATAGACTGTGGATTTCCCGCAGAAGCTCCCGATCTCCAGACAAGGACCAAGTGAACATGCTTCTAGGGCCAGTTCGAATAACCTCAGTCCCTCCTCCTCCGCCAGAAATCCTTTGACTTCCGAAACAAATGCCGGTATTACGCTATCAATT
>JAUVVE010000086.1 GCA_030604795.1 Dehalococcoidia bacterium
CCTGACTATGGCAAGCTGTCGCATCAAAACTTGAACGAGATGATGTCTGCCAGCTGTTCTGTGGGGGGCACAAAAGAAGACCCGTTGGATTTCGCGCTGTGGAAGGCGGCCAAGCCCGGTGAACCTTCTTGGTCAAGCCCCTGGGGTGAGGGCAGGCCGGGGTGGCACATAGAATGCAGCGCCATGGCTTTGAAGTATCTTGGCGACAGCCTTGACATTCACGGCGGCGGCCAGGACCTTATTTTCCCGCATCACGAGAACGAGATCACCCAGTCGGAGAGCTTTACCGGGGTTGTTCCCTTCGCCAAGTATTGGCTACATAATGGATTGTTGCAACTGGGTGAAGACAAGATGAGCAAGTCTCTGGGCAACCTGATAACTGTGAAAGCGGCGCTGGAGCGCTACAGCCCTGACGCTATCCGGCTCTTTATCCTTGGCTCCCACTATCGCAGCCCTCTGACCTACAGTGAGGACTCGCTGGAAGCTGCCGAGACCGCCATGGAAAGACTGCGGCAGGCAGTGAAAGATGGAGGAGAGGCTGGTGGGAAGGGTGCCATTGACGCCGAGCCCTTCAGGCACCGGTTCGTCGAGAGTATGGATGACGACTTCAATACCGCCCAGGCACTGGCCGTGCTTTTCGACTTAGCCAGGGAGATTAACCGGGCACGGGACGACAAACAAGACGTAACCGGTGCTCAGCATACCTTGGCCGAGTTGGCCAAGGTTTTGGGCTTCACTCTGGAGGACCTGACAAAGCCGCCGCTTGATGCTGCGCCGTTTATTGAGCTTCTAATCTCCCTTCGGAACGACTTGCGCCAGGCCAAACAATGGCAACTGGCGGACAGAATACGGGACCATCTCGCTGAGTCGGGAATAGCTCTTGAGGACACTCCTAAAGGGACGGTCTGGAAGCGCACGCGGTAGATTCTCGGCTATTCTTGAAGGCTGACACGCCTGCCGGTGTTGTTGAAGAAGAAGCTGTCGCCAAGTTCCTGGTATAGTATCGAGGCCGCGGGCAATCCGGTACAGTGGGATACCCCCAACCTCTCAACACCAAGCTGCTTCAATTCGGCAACAGTCAGGTCAATTCGCTCTCTGGAAGCCCGGATGAGGTGTGTGCCACCAATCACCGTGTGAATGCGCTGTTCGCCCGTGATTTCTTGGGCGTGATGCAGCGTGTTTATCATCCCCCTGTGCGCACAGCCGAGGACAACTATCAGGCCCTTCTCGCTCTTGATGATGAGCGCCAGGTCATCCCTCAGCGGGTCAGGGCGAAGCTCCTCGTCTTCCCTGACGTAGAGGTTTGAATCAATCTGTTCATATTCGGTGTGCATGGGGATTTCCCCGGTGGTGATGATGTTGTCAGTAATCCAGACGGGCTCCGTGGTGAGCAAGAAGGAGGCCCCCAGGCCTTCCAGTGCCTCTCGGGCGAAAGGTATCCCGGCGTATTCCGCCTCTTCACGGAAGGTGCGAGAGTACTTGGATGCCCATATGTCGGGGTGAGCCACCACCTCGATTTCTTTTCTTATTGCGGATAGTACAGGCACCAAACCCCCGGTGTGGTCGCGGTGTCCGTGGCTGATGACCATCTTGTCAACCTTGGACAGGTCCACGCCGAGGGCAGCAGCATTCTGGGCGGCCGATACGCTTAGCCCTGTGTCCAGCAGTACCCTGTAGTCATCTGCTTCTACCAGGATGCTCAGCCCCCACTCCGCAAGAACTCCAACCCTGCCGGCGGTGTTTTCGCTTATTGTAGTCAGTCTAATCTGCATTCTCCCTCAACTTCCGCGCAGCCTTACTGCGCCGCAGCCTTACTGCGTCGCAGCCTTACTGCGCCGCAGCCTTACTGCGCCGCCTACCTTGATGCCCAGAAAAGCGGCGGCGCTCCCGTTCCTCAGTGATATTTCCAGGTAGCCGCTGCTGCCGATAATGGCCATCAGCCCGTCTCGCTGGCTGTAGAACTGGCTCAAGCCCTGTACGCGGTGACTACCTATTTGTACGACCAGCTCTCCTGTTGGCAAGTCGTTGTTCTTGATGTCCGTAATCAGGTTGCCGAAGTTATCAATATGGAGGACATGGCCGACAAGGTTTCCCTCAGCGTCACGGTCAGGCCGCGGAATCGGAAAGGCATACAGACGCTTTATGCTGTCTCCGAACCTGCTCAGAGGCACGCCCAGTGATAGGTGAGCAGCCACGGGGGCGAAGATATCCCGCCCGTGGAAAGTAGCGCTCACCGGCCGCAGCCAGAAATCGGGGTTGGTGATGTGGACAGCCTCGAATCCTGTCCCCGGTTCTCGCTGTTCCAGGTTCGAGGGGATGGGAAGAGATGGCCTGGCGGGTCCTCTGCCCGGCGCATCCAGCAAGTAGCTCAGGACGCCGTTATCCGGTGCCACGAAGAAGGCTGAAGGTGTCCTTAAGATGACCGCCTTGCGCGCACTGCCGACGCCCGGGTCGACCACGACGACATGGATCGATCCCTCGGGGAAGTAGCTGTGAGCCGTGCTGAGAATGAAGGCTGCCTGG
This sequence comes from Dehalococcoidia bacterium, assembly GCA_030604795.1. Lineage (GTDB taxonomy): Bacteria > Chloroflexota > Dehalococcoidia > GIF9 > UBA5629 > JAUVVE01. The sequence continues at coordinate 2,524 of JAUVVE010000086.1, forward strand.
AGGACATTCTGCGGCTCAACCGAGTGGGTGATGTCGACGATAGTTGCCTGCGGATTGATGGTCAGGATAACCCCTTTCATGCTGGCTACATAGGCATCGCCAGTGCCGAAATCGGTGGTCAGGGTTATCACCGGAGCCATGTCAGCCTTGCTTGGAGTTAGGAGGCCTGATTGACAATCCAGATGGCAAGGCCTATGAACATGACGGCCAAAATGACAGTGATCTGCATGAGGTTCTTCTCCAGCCCACGCCGCGTGCGGTAGACGCTATCGGGCTGCCCGAATATGCCGCCAAGGCCGCCGCCGCGCACCTGGAGCAGAATCACACCTATCAGAGCTGCAGCCACCAGAATCTGGGCAATATAGAGATAACTAGGCATCTTTTTTTTCTCCAAGTTTTTTCACAAGTATTTCCTTCGCCATGCCGGGATTAGCCCGCCCCTTGGTCTCCTTCATCACCTGGCCGATGAGGAAAGCCAGGGCTTGCTGCTTGCCAGCCCCATAGTCAGAACAGGCCTGACTGTTGCTGTCTACTACCGCTTGCACCACCGCGTCCATTGTCGAGCTGTCGCTGATCTGGCTGAGCCCCTTCTGGTCAACGATGTCACTGGCCGTCTTGCCGCTGGTGAACATATCTTCGAAGACCGCCTTGGCGGCCGGGCCGCTCAGAGTCCCTTTTTCTATCAGGTCCAGCATCTCTAGCAGGTGCTTCGGCGTGACCTTGGTTTCATCAATCTCTGTATTGGTAGCATTGAGCATTCGGCTGAAATCTCCGAGCAGCCAGTTGCTTACCGTCTTCGCCTTCTTGTGAAGGTTCGCCCCATCTGAGGAGCCTGTCGTGAGCTTGAGGCACTCCTCGAAGTAGTCCGCCATGGCTTTGGAATCGGTAAGCAAATCAGCGTCATAGGCGGGCAAGCCATACTCAGACATGAAGCGCTCCTGCCTTACGCCGGGCAACTCGGGCAGGCGCAGCCTGATTTCCTCCACCCAGGCCTTGTCGAAAACCAGCGGCGGCAAATCGGGCTCGGGGAAGTAGCGGTAGTCGTGTGCATACTCCTTGCTCCGCTGGCTCACGGTTATCCCTTTCTCCTCCACCCATCCCCGCGTTTCTTGGATGAGTTTTCCGCCCTTTTCCAGTTCTTGCCTCTGGCGTTGGGCCTCATAGTCCAGAGCGCGATAGACGGCCTTGAAGCTGTTCATATTCTTCACTTCCACCTTGGCCAGGTACTCGGTGGTGCCTGCCGGGCGGATGCTGATATTGGCGTCACACCTGAAGCTGCCCTCCTCCATGTTGCCCGTGGACACACCTATGTACTGGAGGATAGCCCGCAGCTTCATCAGGTACTGCCTGGCTTCCTCAGGCGAGGCGATATCCGGCTCGCCGACGATTTCCATCAAGGGCACCCCTGCCCGATTCACATCCATCAGGCTGTAGCTTTCGCCCTCGGGTGCAGTGCGGTGGGTCAGCTTAGCCACATCCTCCTCGAGGTGTACGCGCGTAATGCCGGCCTTCTTGCTTGTGCCGTTGCTGTCGAGCGTCAGCCAGCCGTGCTCGCCCATAGGGGCGTCGTACTGCGATATCTGGTACCCTTTCATCAAATCGGGGTAAGGGTAGTTCTTGCGGTCGAACTTGGCATGTTCAGCCACAGTGCAGTTGAGGGCCAGGGCGGTCATTATGGTATATTCTATCGCCTTCTCGTTGATTGTTGGCAGGACGCCGGGCATGCCCAAACAGATAGGGCAGACGTGTGTATTAGGCGGCGCGCTGGCATAATCGGAGCTGCAGGAGCAGAACATCTTGCTCCTGGTCAGCAGCTGGGCATGTACCTCCAGCCCGATGACGGTCTCGTAGTCCACGACGTGGGTTAGTATAGCAGCATCGCAGGAACGGGGCAAACGACTTTCTTACAGCCGTAAACTTGAGCGCAGGAAAGGATTGAAGATAGTCTCAACTTTCCACAGAGCTCAAGTACATAGCAATTGCGCCGCAAGCCGACACATTCAGCGATTCTGCTTTGCTCGTGACGATGGGAATTCTCAGGCGGTAATTGGCCATATCTAGTATTGCTTTCGAAAGGCCGGATGCTTCGTTGCCCAGCGCAAGCAGGAGCTTATTCTGCTGAGAAAGAATCGATGGCTCTGCCCCACCATTAAGGTCTGCTGCTACCAGAGCATATCCGTCTTTTTGCAGTGCTTCCATGAGTTCAACGTAATGGATAGTCCTTCTGATCCATACACATAATAGCGTGCC
>JAUVVE010000093.1 GCA_030604795.1 Dehalococcoidia bacterium
AGGTGGACTGGGCAGATTGCCGGCGGTGGACATCATGCCTTTAGCTATGGCCAATGCGCTGAAGTTGACCAAGTTCGGAGCCTGATTGTGCGAACACCTCTAATTGTCGGCAACTGGAAAATGAATACCAATCTCAGCGAAGCCACTAACCTTGTTCAAGAGATGCTGGCCGAACTGGACGCAATAACCGGTGTAGAGAAGGTGCTGTGCCCGCCTTTTGTGTCTCTAGCCGCAATAAAGGAACTAACCAGAGGCACGTCAATTGAGCTCGGGGCCCAGAATATGTATTCTGAGGACAAGGGCGCCTATACCGGCGAAATCTCGCCTCTGATGCTGGCTGATTTATGTGCATTCGTCATCATTGGTCACTCAGAGCGAAGGCGGTATTTCGCCGAGACAGACGGTGCTGTAAACGAAAAGGTAAAGGCGGCTCTGGAGTTCGGGCTTACGCCTATTCTGTGTGTCGGCGAAAGCCTTGCGGACAATGAGGCTGGCAGAACAGAGACGACAATTACCAGGCAGGTACAGGCAGCGCTGGCGAAAGTGCCTCCCACCAGCCGGTTAGTCATTGCTTATGAGCCGGTTTGGGCTATCGGCACCGGGAGAGCAGCTACCGGTGAGCAAGCCAATGCTGCTATCGGCATTATCCGTGACATTGTGGCCACGCTCTGGGATACCGAGACGGCTGAAGCCATACGGGTACTGTACGGTGGCAGTGTTGCGGGCGGCAACATTACTGAATTCGTTGCCAGACTCCACATCGATGGTGCCCTGGTCGGCGGTGCTAGCTTGAAGGCCAGCGACTTTGTAAGCATCGTCAGACAGACAGCAGTCATCAAGTCAGCGCAATAAAGTGCCTCGTTGCCGTTGTTGGCCCGACAGCAGTAGGCAAAAGCCGCCTCGTTCTGCGTCTGGCGCAAGACTTCCACGGGGAGGTTGTAAACGCCGATAGTCGTCAAGTCTACCGCTATATGGATATCGGCACGGCTAAGCCTAGCCATGCCGACAGGGCTGTGGCTCGCCATCAACTTATTGACATAATTGACCCAGATGAGTCTTTCAGCTTGGCCGTCTACCAGCGATTGGCTAGTAAAGCAATTGAAGGTATTCAGCAGCAGGGTAAGCTTCCCCTCCTAGTAGGCGGTAGCGGACTCTATGTCTGGTCGGTAGTAGAAGGATGGAAGATACCACCCGTGCCTCCCGATACTGAACTCAGGCGCAATCTAGAGACCAGGGCCAGGCAGGAGGGCACTTACGCCCTTTATCGCGAGCTTCAGGAGGTGGACCCAATAGCCGCAACTAAGATCATGCCAAACAATCTGCGACGAATCATCAGGGCTCTGGAGATATATCGGGCGACAGGAAAGCGCGTCTCAGAGCTGTGGCAAAAGCAAGCGCTTCCCTTTCCAGTCCTAATCATCGGTCTGACTACCCAGAGGGATGATTTGTATTATAGAATTGACTCTAGGGTGGAACAGATGATAGAAGAGGGGCTAGTCGACGAAGTGAGGGACTTGATGGAGAGGAGGTACAGTCTAGATCTGCCGTCCCTGTCCGGCATCGGCTACCGACACATGGGCATGTTTCTTCAGGAGAGGCTGGATTTGCCCACAGCCGTTCAGCAGATGAAACATGACACCCATCAGTTTGCGCGCCGTCAATACACCTGGTTCCACCTGGATGACTCCAGGATCCACTGGTTTCATGTCCACGATGATGCCCAGGAGAAAGCAAGCACCCTGGTGAAAGGCTTTCTTTCCAGTCCTCCGAACAAACGGGTGAGTCATGAATTTCAGTAAACTGCAGGCTACGGGGAATGACTTCATATTGCTGGACGCCCGCGATATGGAACTGGACTGGGCGAAGCTGGCTCAAGACATGTGTCACCGTCATTTCGGAATCGGTGCCGATGGCCTGGTTCTGGTGATGGCTTCAAGCACGGCCGAATTGAAGATGCAGATGATAAATCCCGACGGGTCTGAGGCCGAGGTCTGTGGCAACGGCCTCATATGCTTCGCCAAATACGTCATCGACAGACAAATAGCTCACGGCCCAATTTTGACTGTCGCCACGTTAGGCGGCACCAAAACGGTGAACGGTTTTGCCTCTCATGGGAAAGTCAACCGAGCCAAAGTGAACATGGGCACGCCCCGTTTCAGGGCTGAAGACATACCGGTGGTGATAGGTAAGCAGGAGAAGGGTAGGGGAGAAGTGGACATAATGCCAATACTGGACTATCCTTTAAGTGTGACTGGGCAAGAGCTGGCTTTGTCATTTGTGTCTATGGGCAATCCTCACGCCGTGCACTTCGCGTCACGGCCAGTCGGCGATTTCGCCCTGTCCGAGATAGGGCCGCAGGTGGAGAACCACCCCATGTTCCCGGAGCGCGCAAATTTCGAGGTAGCCCGAGTTCAGAGTCGAGGGGAGATAGAGGCGAGGGTGTGGGAGCGGGGAGCTGGCGAAACCTTATCCTGCGGCAGCGGGGCCTGCGCCATAGCCGTGGTGGCCAGACTTAAAGGTTGTATTGGTGAGGCAGTTGACATAAGGTTGCCTGGGGGCGATTTAACCGTAAGCTGGGACGGAGTAGGGGAGGTATACCTAACCGGAGCTGTAGAAGAAGTTTTTGCCGGAGAGTGGTTGAAATGAGATTCTCGCATCGTCTTGATAGACTTCCCCCATACCTGTTTGTGGAAATCAACCGGAAGATCGCCGAAAAGAGGGCGCGCGGAGAGGACGTCATTAGCTTCGCCATCGGCGACCCGGATATGCCGACGCCAGAGCACATAATCGACCGGCTGTGTCAGGCAGCTCACGACCCGGCTAATCATCGCTACCCAGAGACCGATGGACTGCCTGAACTTCGCCAGGCTATTGCTGAGTGGTACAAAAGGCGTTTTGGGATAATGCTTGACCCAAACAAAGAAGTGTTGCCACTAATCGGCTCTAAGGAGGGGATCGGCCACATATCTTTCTGTTTCATCGACCATGACGACGTAGCTTTAGTGCCAGACCCCGGGTACCCGGTGTATTCAATGAGCACCATACTAGCCGGCGGCGAGCCTCATTATATGCCGTTGAGCGATGAGAACGACTTCCTACCGGATTTGGAAGCTATCCCTGAGACGATAGCCGCCAAGGCCAAGCTTTTGTGGCTGAATTACCCCAATAACCCCACCGGCGCAGTCGCTGAACTTGATTTCTTTGAGAAGGCGGTAGGTTTTGCCAAGAAACATAACGTGGCCATATGCCATGATGCACCTTATACCGAAGTTGCCTTCGACGGGTATCGCCCGCCGAGCTTCCTGCAGGTGCCGGGGGCCAGAGAAGTCGGCATTGAATTTCATTCCTTATCCAAGACCTACAACATGACCGGCTGGCGGATAGGTATGGCTATTGGCAACGCCCGGATCATAGACGCCCTGTTTCGATTCAAGTCCAACCTGGACTCAGGCATTCCGCAGGCAATCCAACAAGCGGCCATTGAGGCTTTCACGGGCCCGCAGGAGTCTATTATCGAGCGAAACACTGTGTACGAGAAGCGCCGAGACAGACTAGCCAAAGCTCTCAACGATATAGGTCTGAAGGCCCGGTCGCCGAAAGCAAGCTTCTATATCTGGGCAAGGATCCCCGAGGGTTATACATCAGCAGGGTTCACTGCCGAACTGCTGGACAAGGCCTGTGTGGCGGTTACGCCCGGCGCAGGCTACGGCAGCGCTGGCGAAGGTTATGTCCGCTTGTCTTTTAGTATCCCTGACGACCGTCTTGAGGAAGGCGTACGCCGGCTGCTAAACTGGAATAAACCGACAGGGGAATAGGTTGACATAATGTCCCAGTCCACGCGGCAAACCTTACTTGCTACTCAAGGCGAACCTGAAAAGGCTTTGCTGGTTGGAGTTGAAACCAAAGCCTTCAACCATGGCTGGTCTATTGACAGCTCTCTTGAGGAGCTGTACTACCTAGCTCAGACGGCCGGTGCCGAAGTGGTCGGTAGATTGTCCCAGAGGCTGGACAGGCCCTCTGCGACTCACTACTTGGGCAGGGGGAAGCTCAAAGAGCTAATCGGCCTGAGACAGGAGTGCCCATATACCACGGTCATTTTCAATGATGAACTGGCACCGCGGCAGCAGAGGAATCTCGAAGACGCTCTCGAAGTGAAGGTCATAGACCGCACAGCGCTGATACTGGATATCTTCGCCAAGCGTGCTCAGACTCGCGAAGGCCAACTTCAAGTCGAATTAGCTCAACATCAGTATCTGTTGCCGCGGCTTTTGGGGCAATGGAGTCACCTTGAACGCTTGGGCGGCGGCATTGGCACTAGAGGGCCTGGCGAGTCGCAGCTTGAAACCGACCGTCGCCTGATCCGGAACCGGATCCACCGTCTTCAGCACCAGATAGAGGCAGTGAGACGGCATCGGGCACTCTATCGCAGACAGCGCCAAAAGGGGCACATTCCCGTTGTTGCCTTGGTTGGCTACACCAACGCCGGGAAAAGCACTCTGCTCAATGTGTTGACCCGTGCTGACGTACCGGTGGAAGACAAGCTCTTCTCCACTCTGGACCCGGTCGCCCGTCGCTTGGTCTTGTCC
>JAUVVE010000133.1 GCA_030604795.1 Dehalococcoidia bacterium
GTCATCAGCGAAATCAATGGTAGGAAAGTGACTTTGGCCAGTGGCGAGGAGGTCTTTGTCGATACTAGTGGTTACATGCTGACCAGGAACGAGATGAACGGCGTCGAGCGATTCTTGCATGTCATCAGCGACCCGAACATCGCTTACATTTTGATGACCTTGGCTACAATAGGCCTAATTACTGAAATCTCAAACCCAGGGATGATATTCCCCGGGGTAGCTGGTGGCATAAGTCTGCTGATGGCCTTTTATTCCTTGGGTGTGCTTGATGCCTATTGGGCGGGGATATTGTTCATATTACTTAGCTTCGGACTGTTTGTGGCTGAGATTTTTACGCCGACTTTTGGTATACTAACGGCCGGGGGAGTCATCTCTTTGGTCATCGGTTCTCTTACTCTGTTTACTGAAACATCGCTGGAGATAAATCGAGGCCTCATTGCCGGGGTAACCATTGTTGTGGTTGCCTTTATTGTCTTCGTCATCGGCGCTATAGTTCGAGGCCAGAGACGTCGGGTAGCTACGGGCGCTGAAGGACTGATAGGCAAAGTAGCTGAAGCTCAGACTCGCCTTGAGCCCAAGGGGACTGTTCTGGTCGAAGGCGAACACTGGCAAGCCAGGGTCGACAGCGGTAGGGTGGAGCCGGGAGAGGAGGTGATAGTAAGTGAGATCGATGGACTGAAGCTAATAGTAAGCAAGAAAAAAACCAAGGGGAGGAAACGATGAACTTAATCCTTGTTTTTGCTATTGTCATAGCGGCATTCATACTGCTCACAGCAGCCATTAAGATCGTCAAGGAGTATGAACGTGGTGTTATCTTTCGCCTGGGACGGTATGTCGGCCTCAGAGGGCCAGGACTTATCCTCCTAATTCCGTTCATTGAAACCATGGTGAAGATTGACCTCCGTGTTGTCACCATGGATGTTCCAACTCAAGAATGTATCACCATGGACACCGTTACTGTTAAGGTAGATGCTGTGGTCTATTTCCGCGTAATGAAACCCGAAGACGCTGTGCTCAATGTGGAACAGTACGTTAGAGCAACTTCACTACTCTCCCAGACCACCCTGCGTAACGTGGTGGGACAGTCTGACCTTGAGGACCTACTTGCCCACCGAGACAAAATCAATGAAAAGCTCCAAGGACTGATTGATGAAGGAACGGAGCCGTGGGGAATAAAGGTGAGCATGGTAGAGGTCAGAGATGTTGAGTTGCCTGACACAATGCAGCGGGCTATGGCAGCGCAGGCTGAAGCTGAACGCGAAAGGCGAGCCAAGGTTGTCCATGCCCAAGGCGAATTCGAAGCTGCGCAGAAATTGGCCGACGCGGCGAAGGTTATTTCCAGTCAACCTTCGGCCCTCCAACTGCGCTACCTCCAGACTCTGGGTATGATTTCTACCGAGCGGACTAATACGATAGTGTTTCCTTTGCCGATAGAGCTGATCAGGCCTTTCCTCGGCGAGAGCACTCCTGAGAAGAAGAAGTAGTTGATCTGTAGCCCCTGCCTTCGTCAGAGGGCAGGGGTTTCGTTAGTCTTTCACTACGGTCACATCGCCAGCCAAGATCTCCGCGAAGCTGCCGTCGGCGCGGCGCAAAATGAGGTTGCCATTTTCGGTCACTGCCTCAGCTATACCTTGCTCCACCGACTGTCCGGTTCTGACCTGTATCGACTTGCCCAGGGTCTCCATGTATGCTCGCCATTCTTCATGCACGGGTGCTCCAGCTTGAGCTTCCAGATATAGCTGCTCCAGTTCACACAATAGGATACCAGTAAGCTTATCTCTTGGTATTTCTTTTCCCAACTCGTGTGATAGGCTGGTAGCTAAGGTTGAAATCTCAGGGAAGGCCAGAGGATTGAGGTTCACGTTGATTCCTATGCCTATGATGGCTGCATTCACCCTATCACCTTTCACTTCGCTTTCGATTAGAATGCCGCAGACCTTCTTGCCTTTGATGAGGACATCGTTAGGCCACTTGATTTGTGCTTCAAGACCAGCGACCTTCCTGACGGCTCGGACTACAGCCAGGGAAGCTATCATGACCAGTTGCGGCAGGCTGTTCAGGGAAGGCCTAAGGATGATGGATATAGCCAGACTGCCTTTAGGTGATAGCCAGGCCCTGCCTTGGCGCCCTCTGCCTGACGTCTGCTCATCAGCGATGACTACAGTCCCCTCGACAGCCCCTTGTCCTGCCACCTTCTTGGCTACCTCCATAGTTGACGCAAGGGAAGCATAGTGGTGAACATGCCGCCCCACGAACTTGGTATCCAATGTGTTGTGGAGGAAGCTCACTACGTTCTGTCTATCTGACATCACTGACCTCGCTCGTCAGTCAAGCTCATTTCACAGTAGTATAGCGGCAACGCGGGGTCATGTCTATGATGTGATGTGCGGCGACACCTTGACATTGTGGTCAGGGCGAATTACTATTTGTTTTGAAGTGTACAGACTCAGGGCGAGCCGTGGAACCGAATGATTTGGATCGTCTGGCTGAGAAAGTGGCCGACTTGATTGTTGAGGCAAGAAAGGTCGTGGTCTTTACTGGGGCTGGGGTGAGCACGGAGTCGGGGATACCTGACTTTCGCAGCCCTGATGGAATCTGGAGCCGGTTTGACCCCGATGATTTCACTATTCAGAAGTTCATGAGTAGTCGTGAGACGCGGAGAATGCAGTGGCAGATGCTCGCCGAGGGCAGTCTCCTGAAAGACGTTCAGCCTAACCAGGCCCATTACGCTGTTGCTGAGCTGGAGAGGCTTGGCAAGGTAGAATGCGTTATCACCCAGAACATAGACAACCTGCACCAGAAGGCGGGAAGTTCTCCAGAAAGGGTTTTCGAACTGCACGGCAATATGAAACGGGTGAGATGCATGAGTTGCGACGCAACCTTTCCTACGGAGGATATTCTTCCCAGGTTAGAGAAAGAGGAGGTTCCTGATTGCGAGTTTTGCCATGGAATCCTGAAGCCAGACGCTGTATTCTTTGGCGAAGCGCTGCCGCAAAGAACGCTGAATGACTCCATCCATCATTCTCGCCACTGTGACCTCTTTATCGTCATTGGCTCTACCCTAGTCGTTTATCCCGCAGCTTACATGCCTATTTATGCCAGGGAAACCGGGGCCAAGCTGGTCATCATCAACATTGGTTCCACACCTATGGATGCTGAGGCTACCGTGGCTGTTAATGCGAAGGCCGGTGAGACAATGGCACGGGTTATGAGAATGGTAAGAAGCCAGCTATCGACTTGAAACAGGCTCATGCGGGGGAATCCGAAGCTAGGGCAAGCGGAGAAGAGGGGCTGGGAAAGGGGTGCAAGAGAGAAGTCGAAGTGGATTCAGGCTCTGGAATGTCGTGAGAGAACGTCAACAAGTGGAAGGAAACGAC